>NZ_MTWR01000151.1:0-445 GCF_001998165.1 Helicobacter pylori
TTTAAAGCTCTTGGGCTATTAATCGGTTTGTTGAAAATCGTCCATACCTCTGTTTGCAAACCGAGTTGTCTTTGGATTTTTTCAATCGTTCCCCTTTTCCCTTCTTCTCCTTTTTGCGGAGGATTAGGCGTTTTGGTAACATAAAATATAGCATGGGCTTTTTGCGTTGCGTTAGAAATCTTGTTTCTTCACGCTTTCTATACCTAAATTAACAAGTTCTTTAGCGTCTGGCTCTGCCATTAACCCAACAAACAACAAAACGCCACCACCGCCACCACAACCGACAGCAATTTGCAAAAAGTCTATAATGACGCCCAAAAAATAGCCAACATTATCGCCAGCTCTGGGAATAATAAAGGCGTTGAAAACGGCTAAAAACAATTCTTTGAAGCGCAAAAAAGCAGAAATATGCTTAAGAGTTTGTGCAGGAGCAGCGAAAATAAAA
>NZ_MTWR01000152.1:0-276 GCF_001998165.1 Helicobacter pylori
CCCGCTAAAGCCTAGCATGTTACGCACATTCCGTGATCTCTTTAGCGTCTTGTAAAAAATTTTTCGCAATGTAGCTCACCCTTAAGGGATCGCCGCATAAAAGGCATTGAGGATAAAAATCGCCGATTTTAGCATTAATGTGAGGGGTCATGGTTGTCCTTTAAAGTTTAATAAGTTTTAGCTACAGATTTTAATATAGAATTTAAAGGTTTGTATTGAGCAATGTTGCCATTCTTAAGGAGCAATACCCATTCGCAACTATCTAAGACAATAGGA
>NZ_MTWR01000153.1:0-336 GCF_001998165.1 Helicobacter pylori
TCCATTTTCCCTTTGTGGTCTTTGGAGTGGTAGGGGTTAGTCAAGGTGTTTCCCTCAATGGCGTATCTTAAAGAGTGGGTCAAGTCGTTTAAAATCAAGTTGAGTTTGAGCATTCTTAAGGATTTTTGCGAAATGTCTTGGGCATAAAGGGTGCAAGAATCCGTGCCTATTTGGTGGGCTAATGCCATTAAAAGCGTTCCTGTGCCAGCGCTTGGATCATAGATTTTGACGCTTTGAGTGGGTTTATTCACTAAAAGTTTAGCGATGATGCTAGCGATGCTTAAAGGGGTGTAGTATTCGGCGTATTTCCCTCCGCCGGCGTTATTGTAATCTTTG
>NZ_MTWR01000154.1:0-418 GCF_001998165.1 Helicobacter pylori
ATGACACAAGATTTATTGAGCATTATCCATTGCTTTAGTTCTAGGCTTTATGGCTTAAGAAAATACAACAAAGAAATTAAAGCACATCTTAACACTCCCGAATGATGCTCATTACAAGAATACTCTCTTCCAAAAATATCCCTACATGTAAGTTACAACCCTTAAACGAACCCACCCCCATTTTACGCAAATTGCGTCATCAAATATCCCAAGAATATGCTGTCTTTCAAATGTTTCCATACACGCGATAGAAAAATTAGAGATTTAGGTGTTACTGAAAAAAGTGCGATTTAAAGTTTTATCTAACGCTTGGAAAGATACTTTAAGCGCTAGTTTCAATAATATCACACTGTATTTTGCGCCTGCTCAACCTTCTATTCACAAGAAAGATGGGCTTGTGTTCGTGATGGTGACTAGT
>NZ_MTWR01000155.1:0-232 GCF_001998165.1 Helicobacter pylori
GGATTTTCCCTTGGTTTTCTAAAGTTTCTATCAAAAGATGAACGCTTTGTTTTAACGCTTCTTGCAAACTCTCTAAACTTTTTTCTAACGCTTCCTTATGGGCTAAAAATTCTTTTTTAATTAAACCATCAATCATTGCATGTCCTTTTAATTTTTTCTATGATAGCGCTTGTGGAATAACCTTCTCCAAACTCCATCAAGCGGGTTTCTTTAGCAAACTCGCTCCCTATGA
>NZ_MTWR01000156.1:0-261 GCF_001998165.1 Helicobacter pylori
ATACAAATTAGCCTTATTCAATAAACCTCGAAGCAAATTCCCAGTCCCCCCAGCGCAATCCCAAATGATATAGTCCTCTTGATAATCTTGCCCCAAAGCTTTAGCTAAATATTTCTAATTGAGGAGGCCTTTCATAAACGCTCCAAAATTCTTGATGGGCTTGTTGGCTGTCTGTGAAACCAACTTCCATAAAATCCATTTTGCCTAATTCATTCACGCCCCTATTCAATTTGTAATAGCTCGATCTTAAAATCGTGTGCA
>NZ_MTWR01000157.1:0-298 GCF_001998165.1 Helicobacter pylori
TGGGATTTTCAATAACAGATTTTGCTTCATCAATGAAGATATAAAAAGGCTTGTTTTCTAATTTAGCTCTATTTATGACTTTGTAGAATAGGTATAGCACTGCCAAGTTGAAATCTTTTTTACTACTAGAAAGAGCATCCATATCAATAACAGAAAGCTTTTTAGCAAAGTCTAAACAATCAGTAGAATGCTATAACAATATCACAAAACAAGGAGGTGCTATTTTTAAGCTAAGAGATTTTAAAGACACGCTAGAAATAGACTATTTAGATAGCAAGGACATTTTAGAAAAAGAGAG
>NZ_MTWR01000158.1:0-223 GCF_001998165.1 Helicobacter pylori
GTGTGTAAAGGGCGTAAGCGGACAAAAACGCCATACTCCCCTGCAATGTAGTTCAAACTAGGGAAGGATAACTCAAAAGCTAACACGATCCATATTAACATGCCTATTATCCCAAAAGCGATCATCGCATAAAGAAACAATTTGCTAATGGAATAATCATAACTCAAAGGCACATTTTCTTGCATGCAATACTCCTATTTGTAGTAAATTAGATCGGAAGAGC
>NZ_MTWR01000017.1:0-19205 GCF_001998165.1 Helicobacter pylori
GAGCCATATACCGGCATTGATAATTTGTTGGTAAGTCATGTTCTTCTCTAAACATTTTTGAGAAAGTTTAAAGCTCTCAATAGGGAATTTAAAAAGACTAGGTATTCTAATGTTGATCGCAATATTGCTATTAGCAATAACACCAGGATGTAAAGCATGCACGCGAAATTGTGTGTAAGGTATAGAAGTAGCGAGCTGTGGGTGTTTTAAATCAAACATTTGATTTCTAAAATTCGCTAATTGTTCGCAAAAAGTGATCAAGTAATCTTGACTGAACCTTTCATCAGCCACTAATCTCATAGAAGAGCCTTTAGCTAAATAAAACTCTTTTTCTTTGTTAAACATGATTTCATTGATAGGCATTTCTAAATAAGGCTTTAGATCTCTCACAAATCTTTGCAATACTAGCGGGAGTTGTTCTTGTTTAGAATTGAAAAGACCATTCATTCATCTACACCTTTTTCTATAAAACCATAATGTTGTTCGCCATTTTGAATTTTAAAGGTGTGCATCTTTTTAGCATTAATTTCTCTTTTTAATTCCAATAACTCCTTATTGATATTGGCTAACGATTTCCTATAACTCGCCAGTCGTTTGTTAGCCAATCTGTTTTTTTCCTTGTTTTCCATAATAAGAAATCTTTCTTTAATGACCTTGTCGTTGTAGAATTCTTTCTTTCTTAACAAAACTTCTCTTTTTTGTATTAGACTTTTCAAAAAGCCCAAATTCTGTAACTCATCTGCCATTCTAAACCTTTTTAGTTTTTTTGAAATGCCCTAGTTTTTTGGCACTATCTAGAATTTCCCCACTTTTAGCATCTAACTCATTATCAATAGCTTTTCTTTTGTTTAGAAGCTCTTCAAACTCTTTTACAAGACTTTCATAGCGTTCTTGTTCAGCATTTTGCACGACAACATACTTGTTATATTCCTTTAAACTCTCTTCGTAGCTCTTTTTGTTTTTAGCGTATTGTCTAGATCTTTTCACAGCTTGATCGTTCTTGCTTTCACCAATATTCTCATTAGTTTTTTAACATCATCACCAATCATTGTCATAAGTCCTTTCTATATCAAAAATAATTTCAAGCGTTTTCTCGTTTTGGATAATCTTTTTTGAAAAATGCTCTTCGGTATTTAAAATTTCTGAAACCAGCCTTTCAGTAATCCTTGCTTGCATTCTGGATCTTACCTCTTTGGTTTCATTTTCTAGGCGTTTATCCATAACTTTCCTTAATTCCATTTGCGCCTCTACTGCTTTTTTGCAAAGCTCCACATATTCTGCATCTTTGCTTTCTTCTAGAGTGTTCAATAATTCTTCTTCAGGGTTGAATTCCATTGGCAATCCTTATGTTTAATATTGTATTTTAATTTTACACTATTTAGAATAAAATTATTATAAATAATTCTATTTTGTATCATTGTTTTGCTCCTTTTCTTCATTAAAAAATTTCGCTAAGACTTCATTGTTTTTAGGGATAGGAAACCAAATATCCGTATTAGGACTAATAAAAATATGGCTTCCTTCTCTAATAGTGATAATGGGCTTAATCCTGATTTGCTCTCGCATGATTTGAGCGATAATGTTATTCAGGCTGATACCAGTTTGTCTTGTCATTTGCATCATCATGTAATCTCCAAAATAGTTTTGATTGAAACCACCCCTTTTGTTTTTCATCGCTTCGGTAAGACCGCTAGTAAGTCCTATGAGTAGCCCGTTTGACAAAGTGCTTAAGGATAAGGGGATACCATAGCGTTCCCAATATTTGTTATGGAGCGTGCCTATCATGCCGTTATAGCCCTTGACATCAGCCCCCTTAGCATCGCTTAAAATAATATTAACCCCTTGTGGCGTGATGATCCTGTTCCAAGCAATTTCTAATCGGTATTCTCCTATTTTGTTATTAGAGTTGTAATAGCCTATGGCTCTACTCCCTTTAGGGATTAAAACCGCTCTACCCATCGTTGCGTATATATCGCTCTCCACTTGAGCGACTATCTTACTCCCCCCTATTTCACTGCTAATAGGAGTGATCAGAATGGCTGGGATCATTCTGTCAGCTGTAATCGTTCTTAAAAGTTTGTTTTCACTGCTCGCTACATTTTTTCTTTTAAAATTTTTAAACCCGCTAGAGCCGTATTCTTTTTCAAGCTCTCGTTTTTCTTTGGATTTTATGTGAGAAACGCTATTTTTTATAGAAATGGGAGGTTGCGTTTCTTTTTGGCTGCTAATACGAGACGCTAAAATCACCAGGCGGGATTTTTCATCTTCGTTAGCGGTATTGTAGTTGAAGGATGGACTTTGTGGTTTAATAAGCGTTTTATTAAAATCCTTAGGCAAATTTGGTAATTTTTGCACTAGCACATTAAAATCATCTAAATCTTTTTGTGTTTTTTCTATATTCTCATTAACGCTTTTAGTTTCATCGTTTGGTTTCACTTCATTGATAGTATCTATTTTATTCTTAATACCTTCGTAAGCTTGAAACAAATAAGATGAAGTGGGGAATTTACCTTGAGAAACATTAACAGCTTTTTCTTTGATTTCTTGTTCGTAAAAAAGAAAAAACCCAGCTAACACAATCACAATAATTAATCCAATTTTTACGATCTTATGCTCTAAGAGTAAAAGAAGTTTTTTCATTTCTTGTTTTCTTTATCCCCTTTAATAGGGTTCGCTTGATTTTGTTTTAGGGGGTTATTTAGCCCCTTTTGATGCTTCTCTAAACCATCAATGGTTTTTAGTCTTTCAATATAAGGGATAGGCACGCAATATTGGGTTTTGATGGTGTGTTTTTTGAGCTTGTTTTTCAAATCTTTTTGCAAAGGCTTAGGAGCTTTTATGATGTTTTTAACCTCTTCTAAAGTTTTCACTTCTTCTTCATTTAAGGCTCGGCATTCTTTGCTTGGAGTTTGGTTTTTGATTTGAGCTAACAACTCCGTTACGCTAATGGCATTTTTAGGTTGAGGCGTAGTGTCTTCAATCAAATGCATGTTGTTTCGTTTGGCTTTCATGGCTTCATCTTGCTCTAAAAGCCTTTTTAAACGCATGAAGTCCTTAGATTTTTGGTATTTGTGCTTGTCTCTTCTCACGCACACATATTCCTTACCGCTCCTTAAAGTCCATTTTTTAGAAACATCTTCAGCAATAATGTAATTCCCTACCACACGGCTATTGATAGGATTATCATACCCATCTACAACCTTATAGGTGTAAGGAAATTTTGAAAAGGCTTGATCCCTGTCATATCTAAAATAAGTGTATTTGCCATCATCAAAGACATCTAGCGCCTTTATATCAAGCGCGTCATCACTGGGTTTTTTATAGAGCCACAAACTCCACCAAGTGCGTTTGTGTTTGGGGTTTTGCAAATAACCACGATTGATTTTAGCTTTTTCAATGAAAATGTGATTGACTTCATCTCCAATTCTTATAAACTTGCCATCATCAATTTCCTTGCTCTCATAATGGATTTTTCTATAGTCAAGCTTTTGTTTATCTTGTTGATTAGAGCTATTTATATTTGTTTCTGTTTTAGCCAATTGTTCTTGCTCTTTTTTTTCTAACTCGCTCTTAGACAGAATATTGAGCTTACCGATAGATCTTTTATTAGAGACAAACACTGAAAAATAGCTTTGAAACTTGCTGGTGTAAGTGGTGCTAAACAAGTAAAAAGTATAAATTGTTCCGCTCGCTCCAACTACGGTTAGGTTTGTATCCACCCCTATAAGCAAGGGTTTGATCACTAGCATGTTGGATAAATCGTAATGATCATTAGTGGGGTAAGTGAGTTCAAAACCGCTAGGATCTCCTAAGCTCACATAGATAATAGGATCATTATCAAAAATAAAAGTAGTGGTCATCGCATAGCGTAAGCGGATTTTGTTGGTGTTGCCTGCCACATACAAGACATTGAAATTATTGTCTTGCAATTTTCTATTTTTAGAAAAATACACGCTCTGTAGGGCCTTTAAATCCATAAGCTGTTTGGCTTTTTCTTTGTTTTCTTGTTCTTTGAAACTTTCTAAACTATCGGATTTTGCTGGGATAAGATTGTTGTTTTCTTTGCCATGTTCAAAAGAACTTGTAAGATCAGTTTCATTTGTGTTGTTCCTAAAAATATCCTCTTCAGCACGAAGTAAAGCGCAGCACAAAAATAGCGATAGAGTAAATTTTTTCATTATTGTTCCTTAACATCTTTATACTGGCTCATGTGAGGGTCTTTTTTCTCGGTATGGATAATCCTAGATTTCACACCATCGTCTTTGACTTTATTTTTCTCATCTAAATCTTTTAAAATCGCAATTTCAGTTACATCATAACCTGTAACAATAAAGCCTGTAGGGTTTAAAGACATGGAGTCAAAATTGATTTCTTGTTTTTTAAATTCAAAACTCATCACCACTTTATATCGTTTTAAGCTCTCTAATTCTCCGCTATGATACAAGCCCACTTCAATATCAATATAGGCTAAATCTTTATCTAAATAGATATTTGCAATCTTTACCTTTCTTGTAAGTAAAGGATTTGTGTAAATGCTGTCATGATAAGCGATGAGTTTTTCAAATTCATACCATACCTCATTGGAACTTTGCTCTTTAATGGTATTTTGACGCATTTTTTCATGTTGTTCAATATGAGTAATGCTTTCCCTGTTTAGCACATACGCTCCCACTAATGAACGAATAAGAGCTTTATTGGCTGTAATGGTGCTATCTGCCTTTTGAACTAAAGCAAAATTTTCTTTATTGTTAGAAAATTGCACTAAATACGGCTCTTTTTGTTTTAACGGCAACAGAACGATCATTAAGATAACAAGCAGTGCTGTTGTACCAAAGAAGAAACACGCTACATAAAAGATATAATCGCCTAATTTTTTCTCTAAATGATAGATAACGCTTGCATCTCTCACTTCTTCAAAGAGCATTGTGGGAGCAATACTTTTATTAAAGCCTATTCTGGAGAAAAAGTTTTTAAAAATTCTTTCTTTTTTTTCTTGGATTGACTCATTTTGGGGTGTTTCTTTTTCCTCTGCTTCTATCACAGGCTCTTCTACAAATTCTTTAATTCCATTGATGGTGGTTTGAGTAGGCAATGGCAAAGAAAACAAATCGTTAGGCTGGTTTTCTTTAGTGTCTTGATTTTCTTCTTTAAATTCTGTGTTGTTGTCTGCTTTAAGATTTTCTTTGTTTTCTAATTGCTTTAATTCATTTTCAATTTCTCCTAAAAGCAAAGTTTGTTCTTCATCCTCTTTTAGATCGCCCCACAAATCCATGCGTCTTTTAGTTTGTAATTCTAAATTTTTTAAACCGCTATGAAATTGTTCTAAAACTTCGCTTCTTTTTGACATCAACTAGCCTATGGATTGATTTAAGTGCAAAAAGGCACAAGGGCTTTTATACATTTCATATTGTTTGTTAGAACATCCACTTAGTGCTAACAAAATTATTCCTATTAAAAATATTCTCATTTCTTTGTCTTTTTGTGTTTATCAATCCATTTAGAGATAGCGAATTTGTCATTCAATATTTTATTGGTGGGCATTGCCAATTTGCACTCTTCACAAATTTTTTTAACCAGATTTAGTTGTTTTTGACTAGGTTTTTCTTTAACATGCTCTGCAATCCAATCAGAACATTTTTCCTTGTTCTGCAGGATTTCTTGACTGGGCTTTTGTAATTTTTTATCTTTACAAATTTTTTCTATGAGTTCAAGTTGCTTATCAGTAGGCATGTTATTGTTAGTAGATTGTGTTTGATAAAACTTGGCGGTACTTTTTAATTTGCTTATGACTTCAAGCATGAACTTTTCATAACTAGCTTCACCTCTCACGATTAAATCCAAACATTCTTCAAATTGTTTGGTAGTGCTTCCTAATTTGCTCTTATCCTTGCTTGTAAGAGCGATGAAATCCACTTCTTTATCTTTTTTGAAAAATGAAATCACTTCTAATCCTTGACTAGTAGGGGTGATAGCGTTAGTTTTTGTATCAATGCTAATATATTTACGCTTCAAAAGAAGATCTAAGAAGCTCGCATAAGTGCTAGGACGACCAATCCCCTCGCTTTCTAATAAAGGAATAAAGGCACTTTCTTTATAAGGTTTAGGACTGGGTTTTTCTATTTCTTTAATAAAAACTTCTTTTAACGGGACACTGTCATTTTCTTTTAATGAAAAGTTTTCTATTTCATTTTCTTGTTCTTCCTTGTTAGGTTCTTCTTTGCCTTGAATGAGTTCTTCAATCTCTAAAAAACCCTTTTCTTTTAAAAGTTTGAAAGAGAGCTTAAAACTCTCGCTTTTGATTTTAAAGATACAATCGTATTGATTGTATAAGGCGTTTCTACTTTGAGAACAAATTGTATTGGCATAAATAAGTTGATACAACTTCAGCGCTAATTCTTCGCTTATTTTAGCGTCACTGCACACTTTTTCTAAGTCTTTTAAAGCATGCGGATGTGTAATTCTTATGGCTTCATGCGCTTCAGCTTGTGAATTTTTACCAGCCTTATATTCCCTGTATTGATAAATACTCGGATAAATAGGTTCAAAAAACGCTTCATGCTCTTTGAGATACTCAGGACTTAAAAATTCACTATCAGTTCTGTGATAAGTGATGAGACCAACTTCAAAGAGCTTTTGAGCAAGCTGTGCGATTTCTTTAGTAGGTATTTTTAATGCTTTATTAGCTTGGGATAAAAGTTTAGAAGTGGTGAAAGGTTTTTTAGGCTCTTTATTGGATAGACTTTCTTTTACTGAAACTAGAACACTCATAGAGCCTAATCCGTCTTTTAAATCTTCTAAAAATTGAGATGCTTCATTTTTGTCTTTAAATTTAAAATCTACTAGTTCGTTTTTCTCATTCGCCCTTACATGCTTAATAATCGCTTCTCTTTCATTGTACACAATCTTAGCTTGGATTTGATAATCTACTTTTTCTTCAGCATCCAACTTATCAAAATCCCTTATTTCTTGATCTCTTTGGCAGATTAAAGCTAGAGCTGGAGTTTGCACTCTACCAGCGCTCAATTCACTAAGATTTAAACTTTTTCTTAAATAGCTTGTTAGAGCAAACCCAACAACCTGATCGCTTGCAATCCTGCCTAAGAATGATTGGTATAAATTAGTGTTAGAACGAGAAAATAACACCGCATTTTTTAAGCCCTTTTCAATACCGCTTGGTGTGATCTCATGAAATTCTGCACGATAAATTTCACTAGCTACATTTTTAATTTTTTCATAAAATTGATAACCAATACCATAGCCCTCTCTATCAGGGTCAGTAGCGATATAGACTTTTTTGTCCCTACAAGCATTGATTAAAAAATTTATTTTCTTAGCCTTGTCTTCTTTGATTTCAAACTTACAAGCAAAATTATTTTCAATATCTACGCCTATAAGGTTGGTAAAATGCCCTATAGTTGCATAAACTTCCGCACCTGTTAGTTGCTTAATCTTTTCAACCTTATTAGGACTCTCAATGATGATCACGCTATCTTTCATTCCTACTCCTTTGTCAAGTAAATTTCTTTATAATCCTTTGGATTATCTTTTTTAAGCGTTTCCAGTTCAAAAACGCTAGACGCGCTAGAGTTATACGCTCTTAAAAATTTTTTACTGGTGCTGTTTAGCTTTTCTAAATTGATTTCTAAAAATACGCTAGATTGAGTGAGAAGGTTTTTCACTAATACTTGCCTAGCGTTTAACGGCGTTTTGTTTAAAAAGGATTTTTCAATAGGACTTAATAAAATGCCATAGCTCTCTAATTTCTCAAAATTGTTTGTAGGATAGAGTATGACTTGAGCGGCGTTTTCTATAATGGACTTTGCTCCCTCTACGCCATCAAGTTGGTTAATGTCTTGAAAGGCTAAAGTTAAAACCCCATTGAGTTTTCTAGCTTGAGCGAGTGTGTCTTTGATTTTAGCTAACATGATGGGATTTTCAATAACAGATTTTGCTTCATCAATGAAGATATAAAAAGGCTTGTTTTCTAATTTAGCTCTATTTATGACTTTGTAGAATAGGTATAGCACTGCCAAGTTGAAATCTTTTTTACTACTAGAAAGAGCATCCATATCAATAACAGAAAGCTTTTTAGCAAAGTCTAAACAATCAGTAGAATGCTTGTATAAGTCTTTTGAACTCTCTTTTTCTAAAATGTCCTTGCTATCTAAATAGTCTATTTCTAGCGTGTCTTTAAAATCTCTTAGCTTAAAAATAGCACCTCCTTGTTTTGTGATATTGTTATAGCAAACTCTGATTGTTTTGGATAAAGCGCTTAAAGTCTTTTTTTCTTTTTCATCTTTAGTATCTTCATCAATATTGAGCATGAATGCCAACCAACTCACTAAAAAGGTGCAATTAGCACTTGTATCTTTTAAAGAAAACGGATTAATGTAGAAATCATTACTATCGTTGTATTGACCATCTAAAAACTCAGTCATCACACGCATGCCATTATTTCTGTCTAAAGCCAAAATACTTAAATCTTCATACTTAAAACAATTGGTGATTAAAAATTCAATTAAAGTGGTTTTACCAGCCCCTGTGCCACCAAAGATGATGGTATGCCCTGATACCATATCATTTTTTCTTTTTGCCTCATAAGCATGGAAATTGAATAAATAAGGCGATTTGTCTTGGTTTCTAAAAATAGTTAAATGGCGATCACCCCATGAATTTCTAGAAAAACCACAATTTTGTTTTTCAAATATGATTAAAGAAGCAATATTTTGACTAGACAACAAACGCTTTCTAAAATTCAAGCGATTACGATTGGGGAAAAAGCTAAAAAACATAGGCAACATGCCAATACTCTCTTGTGTGCTTACAATACCTTTTTGTTTAAGCAAGTTGGTAATTTCTATACAAGCACTATCTAAATCGGTTTTAGTTTTGGCATAAACTAAAATGTTTAAAGAAATCTCTTGCATCAAAACTCTGTCTGTTTTAATAAGGTCATTCAATTCATCAATTTCAACTCTAACGCTCTTATTCGCTCTTTTTCTTTTAGTTTCAATCCTTTTTTCAGCCTTTGTTTTAGGAATATTGTCAATGTTTAAAATCACATCAAATTCTAAAGATAAATGCAACACTGAAGAAAGAGCGGTGCTGACAATTTTGTCCATATCATAAGTCTTAATGCTGATGAAACGCTTGAAAATCTCTTTACCATTGTGAATGTGAGTGAAAAAATCTTTTTTAAAATGCACATCAGAATTGATCATGCCATCATGCAAACGACCTCTAGAAAAAGTGTATTCACTAGAAACGCCATTAATGTATTCCGCATAAAAATTAAGCAAACTATTGGCATCTAATTTTTCTACAAACAAGCCAGAAAGCATGTTTTTAACATTATTGATAATGCTGTCTAATATTTTAGATTTATCTGCTAAATTAAAATTATCAAAGCCTATGAAATAGTTTTCTTGATATTTCACTTCATCTTGTTTATCATTTTCTTGAATATTTTCTAATTCATTGGTAGTGATTTTTTTCTTAAATCGTTCCAAATAACCTTTAATGCTATCATTCTTAGTTTCAAAAATTAAGTAATAGAAATTTTGATAAACATCCTCAACCCCCTGCTCCCATAAATTGATAACCTCTAATGCAAAAGGATTGCTTATCTCCTCTTGAGTATATTCATGGTGCATGAAAATCTTACGCCTTTTAGCTACGATTTTAAAATGCACTCCATCTACAATCTCATTAAGAGCTAAAATGCGTTCATTAAATTTTTGTGCTATTTCTTTGTCATCTAAAGACAAATAAGAAATTCCCTCTAATTTAAGAGCGCCTACAAGGTTTGATTTTTCACTTAAAAGATAATGCTCATTGTAAATGCCAACAATGTTAGTTTCTTCTTTCATGCTATAACGCTTAGGAACTAGCGAGCACAAAGAATTAAAAATTTTCTCAAGCATAATAATTTCTAGCTCCTGTTTTTAAGGTGAAAAGCACATGCAAAATGGCTGTTATATCTTCATCAAAAAATTCTAAAATGTAGAATACAAACACACAACTAGCCATTAAACCCATAGCATAAAGTGGTTGGAATGAAAGTAACCATGCCGACATTAAGAAACTAACAATCCAACTATCCAAGTTTAATCCCAAAAAAGTTTCTCTTTTGCTGATTTCTCTAATGTTGGTACTTTCAACACAAACAATATGCAATGCCATCTAAAATAACCATTGACTTAAAGTTTTAGCATTAGAAATAGCAGCGGTTATAATGATAATCCCAACGCATTTCCAACCAATTTCTCCAAGCCTATCCCAATTTTTATAGGCGTAAATGCAAGTCCCAACAATGATTAGACCACCGATAGCTTTGATAAAGTCATTGCTTATGAAATCCAATATTTGAGTGAATTTTTGTTTGTAATCTGGCGCCGCCAATAAAAAACTAGGCATTAATATTGCCAAACTCATCATTCTACGAATTTGCTTAAACATTATTATTCCTTTATGTTTTGTTTTCATCTTTCATGTCCTTTGTTTTGAGATTGATTGTTGGTGTAATAGACAGAATTAGCTACATATTTAGATCCAAATCCATGATCTTGTTGGTAACCATGAAACACTCCTTGTAGTAGTTTAGGTTTTGGCATTAGATCTTGTAGTTTTTGTAATTGGTTAGCCAAGATGC
The DNA here is from genome assembly GCF_001998165.1 of Helicobacter pylori. GTDB lineage: Bacteria > Campylobacterota > Campylobacteria > Campylobacterales > Helicobacteraceae > Helicobacter > Helicobacter pylori_DL. The sequence continues at coordinate 10,652 of NZ_MTWR01000017.1, forward strand.
TTTTTTGTGATGGTGTGGTAGTAGGGTTTTGCATTTTTTCTTTGGCATCAAATAAAAAATCTTGTAAAGTCCTATTGCTAATTTGCTTCAATCCTAATGCTTTAGCGATTTTCAAATCATCGTTCGCATCTTTGCTGATAGGCGTATAGATGTTTGGAATTTCTTTAGTATGAGCGTAAAAAATTTTTTCCAAAATAGCGTTGAATTTTCGCCCCTGTTCATCATGATCCATTGCTAAAATAACATTAAGACTTAAATTAGGAATTTTTGGTTCTTTTAGGCGTAAGGCTAGAGCGGGCTTAAAAACGGGTCTAGGGATAAGATTGTTTTTATCTCTTATGGGCGAGAAAATGGGATCATTAGGGACTTTTTTAGGGTCATTATCGTGTTTAGCTAACTCTTTAGCACGCCATTTTTCATATCTTTTTTGAAAATTTATGTAATTTTCATAGTCCTCTAACTGCTTGTTGTAGCGATCAATTTCTTTGTGGTATTCATTGTATTCCTTACACTTATAAGTGTTGATGGTATTAAGAAATTTATCTACAAATTTTTGCATTCTTTCTTCTGTGAAATTACCAATAGTAGAAATAATAGCTGTTTGATTGGGATCAAACCCTTGCATTTCTAACACGCTTAAGCCATCAAAAACGCTTTCAGCTACAATGATATTTTGAATATTTTTAATATTTTGTGGGGATAAAACTTCAAAACCCTTGATAGAACCTGCTTGCATTAAGTGTTTAGTGGGATTAGTAGCTCCTTGCATAGTGAAAGGTTTGGACAATCGCTTGTTATATCCACCCTGTATCAAATTTCCATCATCATTGACTAGATAGCAAGGCACGCATAAATTTGCATGTTCATCTTCTTTAAGTAAATGATTGTAAGGTTTTAGTAAAGTTTTATCCAAAGAGCGACTATCCAGCAAGGTGTGAAACAAATCTGAGCTTTCTATATCGTAGTAACGGAGCTTTTCAAATTGTTTCACTACTTTTTGACGCTCTGCTTCTTGTTCTTTGGTAATGATTGTATAAGGCTTGGAATTGTTATATTTGTGGTTTGGCTTATCGCTAATTTCTAAATCATCTCTGTTTTTGATCAAATCATTAAAATCTAGCCCACGATTTTTACAAAAGGCGATAATCGTGCCTTTATCTTCATCGTTATGAGTGTTGAAATAATGATAACTCCCATCAGGCTTTCTTGAAACAATAAGCGTGCCTTTAATGGTATCATACTCATTGTAAAGAGCTGGGTTATTTTTGCTTGATTTCTCTACTTTGTGTTTATAACCATTAGAGAGCAAAATCTCATCTAATGGTAAGAATTGTAAATTAGCGATATAAGCCATAGTCTTTCACCCAAATCCACTTTTCTTAATCTCTTTGGCTAATCTCATTTCATAATGTTTGGCTCTCGCATCATACAAAACACGATCCATTGCTTGAGTGAGAAATTTCATGACTTCAATCGCGGTCTCTACTTCGTTGATTTCAAATAATAATTTCATAGCGATTTCAACTTCCCTATGCACTAATTTAGGTAGATCTTTCACCAAAAAATTTTTGTATTCTTTGTTTGTAGGGTCAAAGCCTTTGGGGATTATATATTTTTGTGAAATTTTTAAATCTTTTTTGAGTGGGAATTGCATTTTTTATCCTTTGTTTTCTTTATGATGCTAAAATTTCCTTATCTATAGATAGCTCTTCTAATACTCTATAGATATTCTTTTTTACAATTGCTTGTTGGTAAGAGCACTTGATACTTGGAATTTTTTTACCAACAAGTTGATCATAAGTCAATCTATAAGAAAGACAAGGATTATTAGCCGACACAAACTCCAAAAAAATATTGTTAAAGTTTTGCATTTGAAAATGCTTAGGAATTTTCAAAAAGAATACACCGTGCTTGTTTGCGAGCTTGAATGCTCTATCTTTTAATTTCTTGAATATTTTTTTCAAATACCCACAAATTCCTAAAAAGAAGCTATTAGGTAAATTGCTCTCCCCATTCAAACCTGAATGTTCGTAGTTTTCTATTTTAGTGAAGTCATGCATAGACAAAAAAATATAACCTTTTTTGTTCTTAAAAGCAGTTAGAAATCCTGTTCTCTCTAAAATTTGGAGATTATGTCTTAAGGTTCTATCGCACCATTGCAAGCGAGTTAAGGCATAATGGCGGTTTAATGCGATTTTAGAACTTCTAGAATCTATAACGATTTCACTTAAAAGTTCCATGAGTTTTTTACAGCCTGTGCCACCAAAGAAAGTTGTATTGCTAAGAAAGTTTAATATCTTTTTAAAAAGCTTACATTCAACATAACGAGATTTGTCAAATCTGAAAGGAATAAACCTATCTTTTGAATGCTTGGAATAACAGACATTATTCGCATGCATTTCTTTTAAGATATTCGCATCTAAAACTTTTCTTTTAAAAACTCTTTCTTGCATGGTCCTAATTCCTAGATATTAATTTCTTAGAGATTAGAAAATAATTACATTCTCTAAAGAATGAGAAAAATAAAAGAGAGATTAAAAAAAAGGAGACCCCACAGGGGGGGGGGGTTATTCTTTTAACTCCGCCTCCTCTTTATCTAAATTAGCGAGATGCTCATCAACCTCTTTAGCAGTTGCTAGTCCAATATTGTTAAAAATGTCTTTTAGCAAATTTTCAGTAAGACCCGCACAGCTTAAGCCGTATTTATTGATACCGCCATCGCATAAGAGTTGCACGACAAATTTTGCCTCTTTTTTATTTTTAGGTAAAGTCATAGCCCAAAAACCATCAGGAGAAAAGTCGTTAAGTTCTTTTTCAAACTCCTTATTACCCTCCGCATACTCTTTAATCACGCCACAGAATAAAGTCGTTCCAACTCTATCCAAGTGGTCTAGTGTCTCAATCTCGCATTTTTCCTCATCTCGGTTATCAAGCATAGCACGCCACTCTGCATCGCTATGCTTATTTAAACCTTTCGTATAATGGAGAGCGGTTATAATGATAGCAGACGCTTGATTACCACTACCCTCAAAAAACATGGGAGAAAATAACGCGCCAAGCCTACTTTTTCTCTCGCTTAAAGTATAATCCTCCGCAATAATCTCAAAGCTAGTCTTATCATCAGTAGTCTCAAATCCAAAAGCGAGTTTAAACTTATCCTCTTTCTCTTTAGGCTCTTTAGGAGTTGAAGTCCTTTGCTTAACACTTGGTCCGCTAGTTACCACTTTAACGCCATCTAAAATGTTCGCTTTTTCGTTTTCAGCGTGAAGTCTCATATGCTCGGTCAATGGAACTTTATTGAACCACTTTAAGAATTTGTCGCTATTGAAAACATAAGAACCTTGTTGTCCTTTTTCACTCCTTAAGGTTACACGATTGAACCCAACGCTAATGACTTTAGCCTCCACCACTTTGTTATTGATCGTGGCTTTGACTGACGCGCCCACTTTTAATTTATTTTCATTTTGAAAACCCATAAAATACTCCTTGATAAAATTTGTTTTAAATTCCGCTATAATTGCCCGTTCAATGTTTTTTAATGTTCTTTATTTTTTTGGCATGGCTTGTTCCTCCTTGCTGTGGTTTTAATTTTGCTTAAAATTTTCATGTCTATTGCCTTTAAGATCGTTTTTGAAGGCGGTAAGCGCCATTAAAAATACAGCCGGTCAATATTTCTTCAATTTGCGATAATTCCGCATTTTTTAGCGCTTCTCTAGGCGTTTCAATGATCAGTTTAGTTTGCGATAATCGCACCCACTCTAACGCTCGCTCTCTAGATTCAAAACTCCCCAATTTCCCAATGTGGTTGAGAAACTGCTCGCTCATGGGTCTATCCATGTCAATCACAAGATCAAAGGTAACATAAAGCGACTGAACGCTCAAAGAATCCCCAACAATAAAGGTAAAATCAATCGTGTCATCAAGCGTGTTATGCTGGATATTGTCTATTAACGCGTAGTTAAGCTCTAATTTTTCTACTTGCCTTATCGCTATTACGATGTCTTTAGAAAGAGAAGCACTAATTTTTTCTAATTGTTTTAACAAATCTTTAGGCGGGATAAAACCACATTCTGCATCAGCGTCTATCACGCTTAAAATCGTTCTTTTATCCACTATCTTATCACGCTTTAAATCGTTAGCGATTTTGTTGATTTGAAGGTTTTGTTTGTAACTTTGTTTTGACGCTTTCTTTTTTTCTCGCCATTCAATGACTTCCCTCTCTTCTTGTTCTATGTCTGCAACATCAAAGATTCTAGGAAAACCATAACGATTTTTTTTCGCTCTGATAAAACTTTTAACACTATCTTCAAGATCCTTGCGAAAATCATCAAAATCATCGCTAGATTGTGGCATATAAAGCGCTTTTATTTGAGTCTTAACGATTTCATTAAACTCTATACCATTGTTTTTATCAGGGTGTTTTGAAAAGAATGCAGCTAGCTTGTTTTTAAGAGCGTTGAGAGATTGTTCTAATTGATTGGGCGTTGAGAATTTGATGTCTGAAAAGCTGTCTTGTGTCTTGTTAAAGTCCTTACCCGGTGAAGCGTTGATTAATTCTATAGGGCATTTGCTCTCACAATAACAGATCGCTTGTTGGTTAAATATTTGCGCTAACACCAATAAATAGTCCCTTAAATTAAATATGATAGTAGGCTCATTTGCGAACACCAAAAAGCTTATTTCTTCATCGGGTAAAAAAGGATCTTGCGGGCTGTCTTTCAAAGAGTTAAGCGTTTGAACAAACCCTATAAAATCACGCTTACTCTCTAAATACGATTGCAGCTTTTTCGCTCTTTCTGTATTTTGCTTGGGGGTGTATCGGTATTTACTGACAAATTCCTTACTGGATATAAAGTCTTTCACGCTCGCCTTAGCGTTATTCTTAAAAAATCTGTCCATAAAATGCTTCCCCAATAAAAAACACAACCTCCTATAAAGGTAATTATTGCCTTTAAAGAAGTCCTTAATCAAAATGGGTTTATCCCAATCCACTTTAACAGATTTGTCCTGCCAATAGAGTAAGCGCGTTTTTAACTGAGCCAGTTTATCAGCACTAGATTGAATGCAACCGCTTTTAGCTGCCACTATCAGTAATTTTTGCTCATTATGATTGAAATCTCTGTAAAAAGCGTCTTTAAAGGGTTTAAAGGCTGAGATAATCCCAAAAGGTAGTCCGCTTTTGATTTTCTCACACGCCTTTTTAAGATCATAACTTCCAATCGTTTCGCTCCCAATAGCAGAAGCTTTCGTGTTAGAAACTTCAATGGCGCTGTTTTTAGTTTTAGAGGCTTTCTCGCTCCCAATGATTTCCTTAACGAATTGCCTCGCTCTATTTTGAGCCACTTCACTAGCCACAAAATCCTTTTCAAAATCTTGTAACAAATAGTAGTATCTGGTTGGATTCCCGCTCTCATCATTCAATAACAATAAAAATCATAATCCAATAACATGTCAAGTCCTCTTTTTTAAAATTCAGCCTTAGCGTTATTTGACCTTATAAGGCTTGTAAGCTTTTGATCACTTTTTTAAAATCCTCTTTTGCAAAGCTCAACCCAAAAGCTTCCTCATGCCCGCCAGATTGTATTAAAGGAATGGTTTTAATCTGGCTTAAAAAATTCCCTCTAGCGCTACCGCTATACCCGTCTTTATTGTCTCTATAGATACAAAGGGAGCGATTGGAAGGGTATTTTTTTAAAAATCTATCAGCCACTAAATCGCTAACACCCACTTTAATAGAGCAGCTTTCATCTAAAAGAGCCACTAATATTTTGTTACAAGAAAAAATTTGAGCGTTTTCTTCGCTTTCTTTCACCATTTTCTTTTTAATGTCGTTGTATCTTTTGAATTCCTTAACATTAAAGGCGCTTAAGTGCGGATCGCTTGTGGGATTGAAATGCTTTAAAACCAGATAATGCAAATAGCTATCATAACAACCATTAAACTCTCTAGCCCCACTCAAACGGTTTAAAGCGTTGATATAATTGATGCAATTAAAGCCGTATAAGTTAGAAATTCCATCTAAATCGTCTTGGGCTAAAGAAAGATCTTTATCTTTGAAAAAGCATTGAATGCGCTCATGTTTAACTGGCGCTAAATTCAAAACCATATCCAAATTATCCCCATGATCTAAATCAATGCGATCGCTTAAAAGCGTGATAGCGATCAATTCTTCTTCTAAAGGAGTGGTTTGTATTTGAAAGATTTGATTAAACACTAAAGCGCTTGTGAAAGCCCCGCTATAATAGTTAGCGTCTTTTTCATCGTTCAGGTTAATGTAGGCGATTTTGTTTTCATCAATCCAATCAACTTCAAAACTCTTATGGTGGTCTGTGATGATGCATTGTTCAAAACGCTCTAATAAGATTTCTTGCAATTTGTTGTTAGCGGCCAAATCCGCCCCCAGGTCAGCGCTAAACAATAAGGGGTCTTTTTGAAATTGGTTTTTAATGCAATTCAAGCGGACTAATTGGTTGGTTTTAGGGTTAAAGATACAAGGTTGAGACAATAAATCGTTTATGGCTAAATCAGTGAAACCATAACCATGCGCATTCCTTAAAGGGCTAAAGAAAAAGAAATCTTTAATACCCAATCTGTAACACATAGACATTAAAACGCTGCCAGCCAACATGCCATCACAATCGTTATCTGTATAGAAAATAATGGGGCGGTGTTGTTTGGCTTCTTCTAAGAAGTTTTTAAAAATCCTTTTCTTTGCTATCTTTAATGCTTCTTTTTTAGACATTGATTATCCCTTTGTTGTTTTCTAGCCCTTATGGGTAATTTTCAATCATTCTAGATCAAAATCATCTTCATATTCCTTTTCTTGCCCTTCTATGTGTAAAATAGGCGTGATAATTTCAGACAAAAAGTCGTGTCGCTTTTGGAGAGACTTCTCGTCCCACTTCCTATAGTCGCTATACAATTCTTTAGTGATGTCATAGCAGCTAATCACTTTGCTTGGGTCTTTGCCGCCATAAATTTTTCTTTTTTCATCAAAATCCCCATTTAAGGCTTTTGCGTTCTTTTTACGCTTTAAAAGGGTTAGATTTGCGATATTATTTACCCATTTTTCTCTTTTTTCTTTGTTAAAATCCGCGTTCCATTGACTGCCTCTTTTGGGCGTTTGGGGTAAAATATGCTCCACTTGGGTTTCGGCATCCATAACGATAAAATGAGGTTTCTCTTCATCTGCCATGAAATAGTTAGCCAGGGCTAAGACAGGGCGTAACCATTTGCTAGGATAAACAGAAGAGCTCTCCCATAAATTATAGAGGTATTGGTCAAAGGTGTTATAAGATTCTATGTTATCCAGTATAAGCTCTTGGATGGTTTCAATGTCTTTATTGCTTTTAACATTTTTGATAATGTTGATGCTCGTTTGCTTGATGCGCGTGATCGTGCCTCCTGCAATCCAAGTTTGATAATAATAAGACACCAAAAGCTTTTTCAAAGCGTCAAAATCAGGGTATTTGACATGAAGGGCTGTCGTTAAAATACTGGCCCAATACCTAGAGGGAAGGTATCTCAATAAATAAATGTATCGGTCTGGTTTTTTTAACAAATCGGTATAAGATTTCATAAAAGCGCTCACATCATAGATGAATCCGCAAGCGTCTTTTTTGCTGTCTTTGAACACCTTTTTTAATCCCTTATCGGCCCTCTTTTTAGAAGCGCTAGGATCAGCGTATTCCAAATACATGTTAAAAAAGTCTTCCAAATCAATATCCACGCCCTCAACGCTCTTGCAAGCTTCAACCAATTTGTCCCAAGTGGTTATAAAATCCTTACGCTTTTCACTATCTTGTTTGATTTCTTGCATTAAACTGGATTTTAAAATATCAATAGGGCTTAAGGGTTGGCCTCTGTCGTTTAGCACCTGAAAGATTTGCATCGCGCTGTCTTGCTCAAAACAAATGATCCTAGTCAAAACAATGTGTTCATAAAACCACTCGACAAAATCATCCATATCGCTTATGGAACCATTTTCCATGATCTCATTCAATAGCTCTCTAAAATAGTAAGCGTTACGCAAATAAGTGTTTTCATCAAACTTCTTATTCCACTCGCTCTTTTTAATGTTGTCTTCAAACTCTAAATTCTTTAACACCGTGTTTTCAAAAATACTGTTGTAATTTTGAGCGGTTAAAAACTTCAGACGCTCTTTTTCTTTATCGTATTTATCATAAATACTCCCTTCAATAAAATCTTTAGATTTTTGCCCTAACCTGTGTTTATAAAGCCTTAAAATCGTGCAGGCCAAGATAATAAAACTCGTTAGCCTCTGTTGGCCATCCACAACATCCCATCTTTTATCTTTTTGATTTTCAGCGATCACAATAGAGCCGCAAAAATACTCATCTTCTCTGTTGTTGGTATAGCTGCCCACTAAATCATCAATCAAAGCCCCTAAATGATCCTTATCCCACACATAAGGGCGCTGGTAATCAGGAACCTGATAAAAATATTCAGCATCCACTAAAATTTGATAGAGTTTTTTTAACTCCACTTCTACTTTTGCCATTATCTTCTCCTTGTATTGAATTTAACTCTGTAA
>NZ_MTWR01000159.1:0-244 GCF_001998165.1 Helicobacter pylori
CCAGCAATAATTACGCTTACGCTTATGCGGTAGAGACTTTGCTCAATTTAGAAATCCCTCGCCGAGCGCAAGTGATCCGCACCCATCGCCACTGAATCATAGCCTTGCAACAAAGGGTATAAAAATTCCACGATGCTAATGGGGCGGTTTTCTTTATAGCGTTTAGCAAAATCGTCCCTTTCTAGCATTCTAGCGACTGAAAACTTCGCGCACAATTCTATCATGCCCTTTGCGCCTAAAGTAT
>NZ_MTWR01000160.1:0-448 GCF_001998165.1 Helicobacter pylori
TTTTAGGCTTGTTAGGGTGGCTTTTAGAATACATCCATAACACTTTAAGGCGTTTGGAGCATAAGATTTAAAGCTTTCATCAATAGGGATTGTTAAAGTTTTTTGGTTGAGTGTCCTTGATTGAGTGTCTTTTTGGGGCTTAAAAGCGGGTTTAAAAAATCTTAAAGAGGTTTAATGAACTTTTGTTTTTGGGTTCTTGTTTAGGGGCGTTAGCGTTTTGATTTATTGGTTTAAAAACGCTTTCTTTGCTTTGTTCTAATTCCAAAATCGCATCGTCTAGGGCTTTGAGTTTCAAAGCTTCTTTGAATTTCATTTTCAATAACAACAGCACAAAACTGGCATTTGCCCCTTCTTTTAAAAGGCTCAAACTGCTCATAATGATTTTAAAAAAACGCTTTATGCTATAATACTCCAAATACATTCCAATGCAAATGCATTCTAATGTATG
>NZ_MTWR01000161.1:0-237 GCF_001998165.1 Helicobacter pylori
TCTTCTAAAAGCTCTTGAACTAAATCAAACGCTTTAGTTTTATCCCCTTGTTTTTCTTTAGTGATCCCAAAAACAACAGATCCGGTTTTGATCTGATAGCCATTAGCCCCTAAATGAGGGTTTCTAAAGACAATGAGAGAGGGAATGGTGTTGATGAGATTGACCATGTTTTGCATGAGGGCGAAATTCTTTAAGCTTGTGTTTTGGAATTTCAATTCGCCATTGAAAACCTGATCT
>NZ_MTWR01000162.1:0-347 GCF_001998165.1 Helicobacter pylori
GATTTTTCTTAACGCAAGGCTCAAACCTTACCGCTGTCCCGCTCGCAATGTCTAAGCGTTTGCCGAAAGTTTTTTCTCTGTCAAAGTCTAGGCATCTATTCACTTCAAAAAAATGGAAGTGTGAACCGATCTGAACGGGTCTGTCGCCCACATGGAAAGTCCTTAAAGTGAGCTGCGTTCCAGGCTCCCCAATAGATTGTGCGGCTACCACGCCCACCGCTTCACCTGGATAGCTCATCTTGCCTTCGCCCATAGAATAGTGTTGCATGGGCTTTATGGGGATCCAGCCTTTTTGCTTAGCCATCGCTTGCCCGTATTCAGGCTCATTAGTAGGCATTCCTTGCATA
>NZ_MTWR01000163.1:0-222 GCF_001998165.1 Helicobacter pylori
GCAACTTGCAAATTTCTTTTTGCGCGGCTAAAAAACGCCAAGAAAGTTTGGATCACATGCTCTTTTTTGGCCCGCCCGGTTTGGGTAAAACTTCAATCAGCCATATCATCGCTAAAGAAATGGAAACCAATATCAAAATCACCGCCGCTCCCATGATAGAAAAAAGCGGTGATTTAGCCGCCATTTTGACTAATTTGCAAGTTGCTTTTAATCTTTTTTTGA
>NZ_MTWR01000164.1:0-382 GCF_001998165.1 Helicobacter pylori
AAGCCCCCGGTTAAAAGCTTGTGGGCGTAAGCCTGGTGCGAAGTGTCAAAGATGAAAGGGTTTTTTTGGCAATCAAATAAGGCATGCATGCCCACAATCAGCTCCACAGCCCCTAAAGAAGAGCTTAAATGCCCCCCATTAGCGCTCACCACTTCTAAAATACGACTCCGCAGCGTTTGGCACACCAATGAAGAAAATGTGTGGAAGTCTTTAAACAAGGAAGGCCAAGCGATCACTTTATGCATGCATTTTGGCTATTGGGAAGCGGTAGGCACGACTTTGGCGCAATATTATGAGGACTATGGTAGGGGGTGTTTGGGGCGTTTGACTAAATTTGCCCCTATCAATCACATGATCATGAGTAGGCGAGAGGCGTTTGGGG
>NZ_MTWR01000165.1:0-447 GCF_001998165.1 Helicobacter pylori
CTAAAACCCCCCAAATAATTTCCCTTAGCATCTGCCCAATCGCTCGCATGACCATGGGCCCGCTCCAAATGAGACTCTGCCCCTCATCATACAAAAGCCCCATGCTCATCACAGAAACGCCAAAAGCTTTTAAAGGAATGAGTTTTTTACCGCTAGGATCCATGATCACATCAGCGTTTTGTAAGCCCATCACTCTGGAGATATTTTCCCTTAAAATCGCGCTCGTTTCTTCAGAGCTTGAGGGGATTTCTATTAAAAGCCCTAATTGGTTGGCATGCAAGGTGATGTTTTTAACAAAACCAAAGCTGAAAATATCCTTGTCAAAATTAGGGTAAATGAAAGCCCCATGCTCATCACAGAAACGCCAAAAGCTTTTAAAGGAATGAGTTTTTTACCGCTAGGATCCATGATCACATCAGCGTTTTGTAAGCCCATCATTCTAGGGAT
>NZ_MTWR01000018.1:0-376 GCF_001998165.1 Helicobacter pylori
CTTTAAAAACCCCTAAAGAGGTTTAAAAAGAGCGGGCTTTATGTTAGAATAAGTCTTTTTATTCAAAGGAGATTGCAATGAATTTAGACCAATTAGAAGTGAGCCATGACGCTGATTCTTTGTGCGTGGTGATTGAAATATCCAAGCATTCTAATATCAAATATGAATTGTTAAAAGAGGGGCTTTTATTTGAAGACACGCATACCATTATGGATACAGAAACGCAAAAAGGCATGCAAAATTACACCAAAACCCCCTTTTTAGAAAACGACCAATTGGTGTATAAAGACGCTGTTAGTCATAGCCTGAATACGGATATTTTACGCCCTGTTAGCGAGCCTTTTGCCGCTAATGGGGGGCTTAAAATCTTAAAGGA
>NZ_MTWR01000166.1:0-237 GCF_001998165.1 Helicobacter pylori
AACTCCAACGCTTTTTCAAAGAGGAGCGAGCGATTAGGAAAACCTTACTAGAAATAGAAAATAAGAGCTTTGCAAGTAAGTGTTTTGATTGCATTAATAAAGCGAATTTTTTGCTTTCATTATAAAATTTAAGCGAGTGGAACGATTTTAAAAAGCATTTCAACTCTAAAAATAGACAAAGCCAAGGCTTTGAATAAGAAAGACCCTAGAAAGCTAGAGAAACGGAGTTTTTGATTT
>NZ_MTWR01000167.1:0-246 GCF_001998165.1 Helicobacter pylori
TGATGGATTTATCCAGCCCTGTGGGGAAAGGTCAAAGGGCTTTGATCGTTGCGCCACCAAGAACCGCTAAAACCTTAATCAGGCTAAAGAAAAACTCGCCCTCGGCAAAAATTTTAACCGAAAAAAAGTTCAATAAAAAAACCAACGCAATGCATGAAATGACCCAATAATGGATGGGAATATCCGCAAACCAGCGTTGCATGAGCATGCCTATAGCGATGTATTCTAACGCAACCGTGATCCCCC
>NZ_MTWR01000168.1:0-211 GCF_001998165.1 Helicobacter pylori
CCAACACTGGGTGTGAGATGATCATAGAGCGTTTAATAGGCAATCTAAGGGATTTAAACCCCTTGGATTTCAGCGTGGATTATGTGGATTTGGAATGGTTTGAAACGAGGAAAAAGATCGCTCGTTTTAAAACCAGGCAAGGCAAAGACATAGCCATACGCCTTAAAGACGCTCCCAAGTTGGGAGCGTCTTTAAGGCGTATGGCTCTGTC
>NZ_MTWR01000169.1:0-245 GCF_001998165.1 Helicobacter pylori
TGCCATTGAATGTATCCCACACTTCACCATAACTACCAGGTTCAGCGCTGATTAAATCCACTTCATTAGCGCTTGCGTTTTGACAATAGCAAATAGCCGCTTGACTAAACGCTCTAGCTAACACCAATAAGGTCTTTTTTAAATTAAAGGTATCACTAGGTTCGTTTTGAAATACGAAAAAGCTCGTTTCTTTATCGGGTAAAAGGCCATCTTTTAGGCTCTCTTTCCAATAACCTACCACTTCA
>NZ_MTWR01000170.1:0-214 GCF_001998165.1 Helicobacter pylori
TATTGGCTTCTTTAGCCCCTAGCTTTTGAGCCATCGGGCCGCTGATTAAAGAGCCAAGCGTGGCTCCAAAACCAAAAAACGCCCATGAAGTCCCAGCGATAGTGGGGGAGATATTTAAATGACGGATCAAATAATCCACCCAAAAAAGCGTGTGCGGTAAAAAACCAATGTATCCACCATTCCTTTGCGCGTATTTGGGCGCGAGTCCGGTTAG
>NZ_MTWR01000019.1:0-17781 GCF_001998165.1 Helicobacter pylori
ATTAGTTAGATGCTCTTTAGTCTTTTCAATCGCTTCTTTTTGGTGAGGGCGCGGCCTTTTCTTATCGCATAAGGGGAGTTCGTCTTGAGTTTGCGCGGGATCAAACTTTTCCCAATCAATCTGAGAATAGATAAAATCCTCTTCACTGATAATATCAATATCAATATCCTTCCCTGTGCTTCTGATTTGCTCAATTGCTTTAAGGGCTTCAGAGGTTAAATTAGAAGTGGAGATGATGATCCCTTTTTTAAACCTGACCTCCCCTACCCCGCTTTGCAATTGGGTTAAAAAAGGTGAAATGTCGTTATATGAGATGCTGTTTTGATGGAATTTGCATTGCACGGCGATGTATTCTTTTGAAGTCGTTTGAATGACTATATCAATCCCCTTATCGCGCTCCTTCCCCCTTAATTCCCAATCATACCAAAGATCAATAGACTCGTATTCGTTAGCGCTGTCATGCTCTTGTAAAAATTGCTTAGAAATTTTTTCAAACAAGCTCCCTTTATGGCGAAGGTTAGGTATGGCATGCAGTTTTTCTTTGATGAGTTCGTAGGCACTGATTTCTTGCATTTTTCATTCCTTTTAGTGGCGTTATAAAGTCCTACATTATATAAAAAGATGCTGAAAAATGGGGTTAAAAGGCTTTTTATTCAGCGCTTTTTAAAGCTTTAGCGATGAGTTCTAAAGGGTGCAAAAATTGCGGGGTGTTAGGGTCATCTAAAGACTTTAGGGCGTTGTTTAATTGCATGTGGCATGCCCCGCATTCAGCGCTTAAAATTTCAGCTTTGGTGTCCATGATTTCTTTAGCCCTAAGAAGCCCCACTTTTAAAGAAAATCCCGCCTTTTCGGTTTGCATGGTAATCCCCCCAAAACCGCAGCAATTGTCCGGCATTTCTTTAATTTCATAATGCGCATTGAGCAAATTGCGCACTTCTTTGTGAGCGTTTAGGGTTTTTTTAGCATGGCAAGGGTTATGATAAGTGATAGCCTCTTTTTTCCCTTTAGGGATTTTTTCTAAAAGATTTTTTAAAGGGGTGTGTTTCTCTAAAAACACGCTCGCCAGATAGATTTTGGGCGTGATTTTTTCCAAGCGCTTCACATACAAATCCTTATCTTTTTCGCCTAAAAACACCTTGTAATAATCATTAATAAGCATGCTAGCGCATGTGGCTTCAGGCACAATGATCGCATCCACTTCATCTAAATAGCTTTCAAACCATTCTATGTTTTTTTTCACTAAAAAAAGCGTGGTGTCTTTATCGCCGGTAAAATACGCAGGCGCTGAGCAGCATTCTTGCTTAGGGATGATCGCTTGAATGTTGAGCTTTTCTAAAATATACAACAAGCTTTCCCCCACTTGCTGGTAATGGTAATTGCTCAAGCACCCTATAAAAATCGCCACTTTTTGAATGGGGTTTTCTAAAGGCTTAATCTCTGCATACTTTTGTAAGAAACTTTTTTGATTTAAGGGAGGCAGAGCGCTTTTGTTGAAGCGTTTGAACAAGCCTTTAAACACCGCCCTAGGCTCTAAACTATCCCCCACTTGCTTGAAAACACAAGGGGCTAAAAAATGCGCCACTGAAAACACCCTATCCATTTTTTTGCGGTTTTTTAAAAGGGAAAAATAGGATTTTTTATACCAAGCGATGCCGTATTTTTGAGCGATTTTTTCTCTGGCTTTTTCTATTAAAGTGTCTATGGGCAAATGAAAAGGGCAAGTTTCCACGCAAGCGGTGCATAAAAAGCAAGTTTCTAAAAGGTGTTTTAAATTCGTGTCTAATTTAAGTTTGTTTTGAGCGTTTAGGCGCATCAAATCTAAAAAGCCCCTAGGCGAAGTCGCCTCGTCTTTATGGATGCGGTATATGGTGCAACCTGGCACGCATTTAGCGCATTTAACGCAAGCGTCCCCTACTTCTTCAAAGATATTTTCATTCATAGCGTTTTACTGAAATGTTTTTCGCCCCCACGCAAATACGCGTCAAACTCCATAGCCATGTTTCTTACGAGCATGCCCCCTGTTTTGGTCATCTCAAAGCCTTTAGGGTTAAAAACAAGCAAGCCCGCCTCTTCATAAGGCTTTAATTTTTCTAATTCTTTTTTAAAATGCGCTTTAAAATCAATAGAAAATTTTTCTTCAATCTTAGAGTAATCCAATTTTAAATTACTCATCATCTGCATGATCACTTCTTTTCTTAACACATCTTCTTTGGTGAGCGCTACACCCCTTTCTACCGGTAAATGCCCCAAATCAAGGGCTTTTTCATAGTGGTGCAAATCCTTATAATTTTGCGTGTAATAATCGCTCCCTTCGCCAATGCTTGTAACGCCAATGCCAATGGTTTGAGTGAATTTTTTCGTGGTATAGCCTTGAAAATTACGGCGTAATTCCGCTTTTTGAAGGGCTAAATACAATTCATTATCGCTTTTGGCGAAATGATCCATGCCTATCATTTGGTAGTTGGCTTTTTCTAAAAAACTGATAAGAGCTTCTAAAATCTCTAGCTTGTCTCTAGGGCTTGGCAATAAGGTTTCATCAATTTTACGCATCGTTTTTTTCACCCAAGGCACATGCGCGTAATTAAACACCGCTAATCGGTCCGGATCCAGTTTCAAAACCCATTCCAAAGTTTTTAAAAAACTCTCTTTAGTCTGGTTGGGTAAGCCATAAATCAAATCAAAATTAATGGATTTGATGCCGTAATCTCTGGCGAGCTTCACAGATTCTTGAACCATTTCAAAAGGCTGGATCCTATGAATGGCTTTTTGAACTTCAAAATCAAAATCCTGCACCCCAAAACTCAAGCGGTTAAACCCCCTATCAAACAAGGTTTGCATGTGTTCTTTAGTGAAATGCCTGGGGTCAATCTCGCAACTCATTTCAATATCTTGGCTGAAATTGGGGAAAACTTCTTGAATGCTTTGCGTGATCTCATCTAATTGAATGGGCGAAAAAAAGGTCGGCGTGCCGCCTCCATAGTGGAATTGCGCCACTTCTCTGTTAGTGTCCATGGCGTTTTTTAAAAGGGCGAGTTCTTTTTTAAGGTAGCTGATATAGCGGACTTTTTTCTCTTCTAAACTGGTGTAAATGACTGAACATGCGCAAAAATAACACGCGCTCCTGCAAAAGGGCAAATGCGTATAAAGCGATAAGGGCATGGGGTTTTTGAGATTGTCATGGTTAAAAAACGCCGTTTTCAAGCTCTCTTCATTAAAATTTTCTTTAAACTCCACCGCTGTGGGGTAGCTGGTGTATCGTGGGCCGGGCTTGGAATATTGCGAAAATTTTTCAAAATCAATGGTTTGCATTAAAAATTTTCCTCATCGCTATTGTCAAAATTTTCAAAATTATTCTCATTAAAAGGGGGTTGTTTGAACATGTT
Organism: Helicobacter pylori; assembly: GCF_001998165.1. GTDB lineage: Bacteria > Campylobacterota > Campylobacteria > Campylobacterales > Helicobacteraceae > Helicobacter > Helicobacter pylori_DL. The sequence continues at coordinate 3,384 of NZ_MTWR01000019.1, forward strand.
GTCAAAATTAAAAAATAAATTAGGGTGTTCTTTTTTGATTTGTTTGACAAAATTTAAGGTGTTGATATTGGGCAAATTCCCGTCTTTTTGGCGTAAATTTTCTAACAATTGCAAGGAAACTTCGCGCACGTCTTCAAAATCAATCGGCGCTTGGGTGATAATATCCCTTTCTAATTCCGCCCTGAGCCTGGCTTCAAAAGCCTTTCTGGCGTTTTCTGCCAAAAGAGAGATCACATTGTCCGGCACTAAAACGTAATTTTTATCTTCTTCATCAGAAATAAAGTAAGCTTCATTTTTTTTAAACGCCCCTTTTTCTAATTCTAAAAGCATTTCATTAGCGCTGATTTTTTTGAGAAAGGCTCTGTTTTTTTGGGTGGTTAGGCTATGGATAAGTTTTTGTGATTTGGTTTTAGAAACTCGTTTTTTAGGTAATTTTTCCATTTATATCCTTTTTAAGCTGATTGTATCCAATTTCGTTTAATTCTCATTATAAATCGTTTTTAAATACTCTATTTTTGAAGTCAAATTGAGTAATACCATATCGGCTAACACCAATGAAAGCAAACTTTCACACACCACGCTCCCTCTAATCGCAATGCAAGGATCATGCCTACCCTTTAACAAGCATTCGCATTCATTGTTATTAATGTCTATGGTTTGTTGAGGTTGGAAAATGCTTGGCGTGGGTTTGAAATGCACTTTAACAATGATTTCTTCCCCATTACTCATGCCCCCTAAAACCCCTCCGCTATGATTGCTTAAAAACCCTTTTTGATTCATTAAATCGTTATACTCTGAGCCTTTTAATAAAGAGCTTTCTACCCCCTTGCCTATTTCAACCGCTTTCACCCCGTTAAGCCCCATCATGACTTCAGCGATTTTAGCGTCTAATTTAGCGTATAGCCCTTGACCCAAGCCAATGGGGAGCTTTTGATTTCTTTTTGCGCTCCTTGCTCTAATCAAAGCCACGCCCCCGATGCTATCGTGGTTTTTGATAGCGTTTTGAATGGCTGTTTTTTGCGCTTCTTCTTGTTCTTTGTCTAGGGCAAAAATCTCGCTTTTTAAGGTGTGATTAAAGTCGTAATTTTTGGCTTCAATACCCCCAATTTTAATAATCCCACTTTCACAAACAATACCAATTTCTCTTAAAAGCATTTTAGCAAACGCCCCAGCAGCCACTCTTATGGCGCTCTCTCTAGCCGAGCTCCTCCCCCCACCCCTAAAATCCCTAATGCCGTATTTATGGAAATAAGTGAAATCCGCATGGCTAGGCCTGAAAAGGTTTTTAATGTTATCGTAATCCTTGCTCCTAGCCCTTTGGTTGTGGATTAAAAACCCTATAGGCGTCCCTGTGCTAAAATCTTCAAAAACCCCGCTTGTTATTTCCACTTTATCGTCTTCTTTCCGTGGCGTAATGAAAATGTTCCTCCCCCCTTGGCGGCGCTTCATTTCATTTTCTAATAAGTCATAGTCTATTTTAATCCCGCTAGGCATGCCGTCTAATACCCCCCCTATCATATCCCCATGCGATTCCCCAAAGGTCGTTAGCCTTAAAAAACGCCCCAAAGTGTTCATTTGGCTTCCTTAAGTTTTTGAAGCGCTTGATAAGCGCATTGCTGTTCGGCTTCTTTTTTGCTTTTGCCTTTAGCGGTCGCATACATTTTATCTTGAATGTATAAAGCCATTTCAAATTCTTTATGGTGATCGGGGCCTTTTTCTTGGAGTAATTGGTAAGTGGGGATCACGCAAAATTGCGCTTGGGTCAATTCTTGTAAGGCGGTTTTATAATCCATAAACAAATGCTCCAAATCCAAACGCTTGTAAGCGCGATTGAGTAAATTTTGCATGATTTTACGCACTTTAGCTAACCCTGCTTCTAAATACACCCCAGCCATTAAAGCCTCAAAAGCGCTTGACAGGATAGAGGGTTTTTCCCTCCCCTTAGAAATTTCTTCAGAAGAAGAGACGCGCAAATAATCCTGCAAAGCAATCGCTTTCGCTAACTTTGTAAAACCATGCGCGCTCACAATAGAAGCCCTTAATTTAGAGAGTTTGCCCTCATCGTATTGATAGAATTTATGGTATAGCAACTCCCCTATCACCAAACCCAACACCGCATCGCCCAAAAATTCCAAGCGCTCATTGTTTAAAGCGAGCTTGCATGATTTATGCGTTAGGGCTTGCTCCAATAAACGCTTGTCTTTAAAAGAATACCCTAAAGCTTTTTCTAGCGTTAGATAAGGGTTGTTAGGCGTTACATAAGGGCTATTTTGAGAGCGTTTGTTTTTCATTATTATTCCCTTTAAGTGGTCGTTTTGACCCGTTTTTGCGCCTCTAATTTAGCGAGACTATCGCATCGCTCATTCTCGGCATGCCCATTATGCCCCTTGATCCAAACAGCCACAATCAAATGCCCTTTAGAGACTTTTAAAAATTCTTTCCATAAATCCACATTTTTAACTTTAGAAAAATTCTTTTTTTGCCAGTTAGTCAGCCACACATTGATCGCTTGGCACACGTATTGCGAATCGCTATAAAGCGTGATATGGCATGGGCGTTTCAAAATTTTTAAGGCTTCATTGAGCGCTCTTAATTCCATGCGGTTATTCGTGGTGAATTCTTCGCCTCCACTGATGATTTTTTCTTTATCTTTATAGCGTAAAATCGCCGCATACCCGCCTGGTCCGGGATTACCTAAAGAAGAGCCATCGCAAAAAATTTCAATTTCTTGCATTCAATCCACTCCCATAGCTTTCTTTAGAAATTTTAAGCACCACATCCATAAACGCCAACTGGTAACACACAGGACACCTATGGCTTTCAAAAGGGAAGATTTGTTTGCAATGCTTGCAGCGGTATTCAAAAGTCAGACGCGCTTTTATAGGGCTATTTAATAGAGCGCGTAAAACCTCTAATTCAAAAACTTGGCAAGGTTTGTTGTCCAAAAGCAGCCCTTGAGATCGCGCGATGTCTTGCAAAAGGGCATGTTTTTCTAAAATGAAAGCAGGGATATTCATATCCCATAAAAGATCGATCACATTTTCTAGCCGTTCGGTTGCATCAATCTCTTGCCAAAAAAGCTTTTCATCATAAGATTTTAAATAATTTAAAGCGATTTTTTTCAAATCTAACGACGCTTTTGAAACATGCAAGATTTTAGCCGCATCTTCCTTATTCTCTATTAAATGCATGAGATAAAGGTAATTTTTAATCGTTTCAATTTCAGGCGTTTCTAATTCTTCCAAACATTCCAAAGTCTCTAAAGCCTTTGAATAATCTTTTTCTAATTCATACGCATGCAAAAGTTTCAACAACGCTTCCACATTCCTTGGGGAAAAGCGCAAAATTTCTTTCACGGTGTCTTTTGTTTTTTGCAAATACCCCACACTAAAATAATTTTCAGCTAATAAATCTAAAACAGCGATTTTTTCTTCATCTTTTAGGGGGCGATTCAAAAGCCCTTTTAAGATTTCAATACTCATTTCTATGTCAGCGATTTTAGAATACGCCCTGGCTAAAAACATCAAACTGGAAATTTTGGCATGCTTTAAAAGTTCGTCTAAATTCTCACTGCTCGCGTAAGCGTTTTGATTTTGGGCGAATTTTTGTAAAAATTTTTTGTTTCTCTTTCGGGTGAAATACGCCCTAGCCTGTTCTAATAGAATGACAAGAGCGATAATGAAAGTGAATAAAGCGATAGAAAATAAAGAATCTTTATAGAGGAAATTGAAGTGTTGCACAATCTAAAAATCACTCTCTAATCATCACAATCCTAGACTTAACACGCAATTTTTCAAAATGCTCTTCTAAAATCTTATCTTTAGATTCTTCCACTAATTTTTGGGCGATGAATTGCTTGGCCTGGCTGAAGCTCACTTCATTTTTACCCTTTTTTTCCTTGATATAAAAGGTGATGAACTGCCCCCCACCCCCATTCATAACGGGCGTGAAAGATCCTTGCTCATGCGAAATAAAGACTTGGGCGATTTGAGGGTTTAGGGTTTTCATCTCTATTTTTTCATTGGCCTTACTCACCCCTGGAATTTCTAAATTAGGGTCTGCCATAGCCCTTTCTAAATCTTCTTGATTGGTGGAAGTGTAGCGCACGGTTTCTATTTCAGTGGGGATACTGAATTGCTCCTTGTGTTTGTTGTAATATTCGCGCATTTTGGTTTCAGAGCTGGTATCCACATTCGTGAGTAAGATATTACGCAACAATTCTTGCATTTCTAAATGCTCCTTAAGCTGATCTCTATAGAGTTTATAATGCCCCTCAGCCATAAGCATTTGTTTGAAATGATCCAAATCCATGCCTTGCTGTTGCGCCATCATCGCCATTTCTTGGTCTAGCTTGTCATCATCTACATGGATTTTTAAGCGTTCAATTTCTTGGTTTTTAATGCGCTCCGCAATCAAACGATCCCTGGCTTGAGCCTTACTCACTTTAGATTTTTTTTGCTCTTCTTGGATTTGATACAGCGTGATAGGCGAACCATTAACGAGTAAAGAAATGCCCCCTACAACCTTATCTTCAAGGGTGTTGTTGGTAGCGTTATTAGGATTACCAAAAATGGAATTGAATTGAGAGCTAGGGCTTGTCCCCTTATTTTTTTCAAGAGTTTGAGAGGTTGTCTCTTTTTCTTCAAGTTTTGGTGCGTTATTTTGAACGCTTTGATTTTGCATGCCTTTAGCGCTCTTTTTGATTTTAGGAGGCGTTATTTTTTGAGTAGGATTTTTGGCATCCCCATGATGGACTTCTGCTCTGGGTTTTCTCTTGGCTTTTGTTTCTTTCTTTTCTTCGGTGTTTTTCTTTTCTTCTTTTTTATTTTTCAATTCTTTATTTTTTAAATCCTTATTCTTCAATTCTTGGCGGATTTTTTTATCCAAAGAAGACTCTTGTTTCCTCCCTTCTAAGGCTTCCACTTTAGATTCCGGCTCTGCATAAACGATCCCAATAAACAACAAAGCCTTCAAAACATAAGAAAAAATTTTCCTCATCAACCCAATTTCTCTTTCAAAATAGCATTCACCACGCTAGGATTAGCCCCTTTTAGATTTTTCATCGCTTGCCCTACAAAAAACCCAAAAAGCTTGTCCTTACCGCTTTTGTATTCAAGCACCTTATCAGCGTTGTTTTTAAGCACCTCTTCTATCACTTTAACAATCGCTTCAGTGTCATTGACTTGAGACAAGCCCATTTGTTCAATGAGCGCATCCACATCGCCCCCTTGCTCTTCTAAAAGCTTGTCTAACACATCTTTAGCGCTCTTGCCTGAAATCTTGCCCTCATCAATGCGTTTGGCTAAAGCGCCTAACGCATGAGCACTAACCCCGCAATTTTCTAAAGTGATCTCGGCTTTCAAGCGCCCTAATAATTCCACGCAAAGCCATGTCACGCTCGTTTTAGCCTTAACCCCAAGATTGAGCATGCTTTCAAAATACTCCGCCAATAAAGGATCGCTCACCAATAAATTCGCATCGTCTTCTTTAAGGTTAAAATCTTTCATGTAGCGGATTTTTTTCGCACCCGGCAATTCATTGATCTTTTGAGCTTCTTTTAAAAGTTTTTCATCAATAAAAACAGGATACAAATCCGGATCTTTAAAATAGCGGTAATCCGCTGATTCTTCTTTATTGCGCATAGAAAGGGTGATCCCTTTATTGGTGTCAAAAAGGCGCGTTTCTTGAACCACCTCTTCATTATAGCGCCCATTTTCCCACGCCGCGCTTTGGCGCTCTATCTCGTATTCAATCGCTTTAGCGATGAATCTAAAGCTATTTAGGTTTTTAATCTCCACCCTCGTGTAAAGCTTTTCATCGCCTTTGGGCCTGATGGATACGTTCGCATCGCACCTGAAATTCCCCTCTTGCATGTTCGCATCAGAAATCCCTATAAAACGCACGATAGCATGGAGCTTTTTCAAATACGCTATGGCTTCTTCACTATTTCGCATGTCCGGCTTGCTGACAATCTCTAATAAAGGGGTGCAAGCGCGATTCAAATCCACCAAAGAATAACTGCCCTCATGGATATTTTTACCGGCGTCTTCTTCCATGTGGGCCCTTTCAATACGCACGATTTTTGTGCCCTCTTTGGTGTCAATCTCTAATTTCCCATCGCTCACAATAGGGACTTCAAACTGCGAAATTTGATAAGCCTTAGGCAAATCAGGGTAAAAATAATTTTTCCTCGCAAAAAGGGAATATTGGTTGATATTGGCTCCAATGGCTGTGCCTAATTGGATGGCTTTTTTAACCACTTCTTTATTTAATACCGGTAAAGCTCCCGGTAAACCCAAACACACAGGGCAGGTGTTAGAATTGGGGGTTTCTCCAAAGCTTGTAGAGCAAGAGCAAAAGATTTTGGTTTTGGTGTTGAGTTGGACATGGACTTCTAGCCCGATTACAGCTTCAAATGGCATCATTTGTCCTTCTTTTTATTGCTCACAATGGCAAAAGTCAAGTCGTTGATTTCGGTGTGCTCTTTAATGAAGTCATTGATTTCTTTCAAACTCATTTTTTGGATTTGATCCAAGAGCGTTTGGTTGAAATCTAAAGGCAAACCCAAATAAAAATAATTGTAAGTGGTGTTCAAGCGGCTTGAGATCGTTTCATTCCTTAAAGGCTCAGAGCCTAGTAAAAACTTTTTAGCGTCGTCTAATTCTTGTTGCGTCATGCCTTTTTCTATAAATTCTTTAATTATTTTTTTAACTAAGACAACGCTTTTAGCTTGAGTGCTGAGCTTGGTTTGCAAATACCCGCTCGCAAAATGCGCCACTTTAGAAAAATTGGAGCGGATATACACGCTATAAGCTAAGCCCTCTTGAACCCTGATTTTTTCCATTAAACGAGAGCCAAACCCCCCCCCAAGCACAAACATCATGACTTTAGATTTCGCTAAATCCTGTTTTAGATCCTTGATTTTAAAGGGTGCGCCAAAATACACGAAAGCCTGTTCAGTGTCTTTATAAAGGACTTTTTCGCTTTTTTTATCGCTCGTTTCAAAATAAGGCTCTTCATACGCTTTACCTTGTGGCAAGAAATTGAGGGCGTTATTTAAACGCTTAAGGGTTTGATCGATTTTCAAATCGCCCCCAAGCACCACCACGAGTTTATTGAGTTCAAAAACCTTAGCAAATTGCTGTTTCAAATCGTCTAGCTTGATTTTTTGAAGGCTCTCTTTAGTGCCTAAGGCCGCATTAGCTAAAGGGGTGTTAGCAAAAAGCTCTTGTTTTAAAGTCAATTTAGCCAAATAATCAAAGTCGCTTTCTTTTTGTAAAAGTTGGGCTAACATTCTGGTTTTGACTTTTTCTAAAGCGTTTTGCGTGAAATTAGGGGATTTTAAAAGCTCTTTTAAGCGCGTGATGGCTTCATCTTCGTATTCTTTTAAAAATTCTAAAGTGATTTGCAAATCTTCTGCACTGGTATCCACATTCAAACTGATCGCTTTTTGCTCTAAAAGTTGTGCAAACCCCACCGCGCCAAGCTCCTTAGTGCCTTCGTTTAAAACTTGCGCGAATAATTTCGCCAAACCCAACTGGTTTTTATCGCTTAAGCTCCCACCCCCTCTAAAAGCTAAATGGATAAACCCCATAGGCAACAAATGGTTTTCTTCATAAATCACAGGGACTTTAGCTTGATTGATTTCTTGGTGTGTCAAAGCGCTCGCTTGTAACCCCATAAAAACTCCTAATAATAAAGTGATTAAAATTTTTTTCATGCTCTTTATACCTTTGCTTTAGCCGGATAACGCTTTAAGATTTCATAAGCGGTGTTTCGTTTAGCCGCCACGCTCCCAATGTCTTCAATAAGCTCTATCATTTCCGCTTCATTCATACAAAAACTCGTTCCGGCCGCTTTCACGACATTTTCTTCCATCATCACACTCCCTAAATCATTCGCTCCAAACAATAAGGCTAACTGCCCTATCATAGAGCCTTGAGTAACCCATGAGCTTTGTATGTTTTGAATGTTATCCAAAAAAATCCTACTGCATGCCAAATAGCGTAAATACCGATTGGAACTCGCTTTTTTAATGCTTGGGATTTCTTCTTTTAAGGGGGTGTTGTTGGGCTGAAAGCTCCATAAAATAAAAGCCCTAAAGCCGCCGGTTTCATCTTGCAAATCGCGCACCCTTTGTAAATGCTCTATTACATCTTCTTCATTATCCACACTCCCAAACATCATGGTAGCCGTGCTTTTAATCCCACAAAGGTGTGCCATTTTATGCACTTCAATCCACCGATCGCTACTCAATTTTTTAGGAGCAATGACATTGCGCACCCTATCGCTTAGTATTTCTGCTCCCGCTCCTGGAATGGAACTTAACCCGGCGTTTTTCAACCTTTCTAAAACTTCTTTTAAAGACAATTTAGAGATTTTAGAAATGTAATCAATTTCAACCGCGCTAAAACCATGAATGGTGATGGTGGGGAATTTTTGAGCGATATGGCTGACTAGATTCTCATAATAATCAATCTTTAGTTGCGGGTGCACCCCCCCTTGAAAAAGGATCTGCGTGCCGCCAATAGCGAGCAATTCTTCAATCTTTTGATCAATTTCCTCATAACTCAACACATAGGCGTCTTTTTCTTTTAAGGTGCGTTTGAACGCGCAAAACTTGCAATCCACAAAACAAATATTGGTGTAATTGATATTCCTATCCACAATAAAAGTCGTCAAGTTTTCAGGGTGCAAGCGTTGCTTCACTCTCAAAGCCCTTTGCCCTAATTCTTTCAAGGGCGCGTTTTTCATTAGATCTAAAATTTCTTCTCTGTTAATGCGCATTTTAAAACCTTGTTCCCATAGAAAATTCAAAGTGTTGCGTGTAATCGTTCATGTTAGGGTTGAAGCATAGCCCTTTACATTTCTTGCCATTGCCATCGCCCCATTGGTTGAAAAACGCTATAGGGAAAATCAACACCAAAGGCCCCATGGGCGAAATCCATTCAATCTGTAAGCCTATAGAAGCCCTCCAAGTCGCTCTTTCAAACCCAGCCCCTATCACGCCATAATCTTTAAAATTCGCTGTCGTGAGGGGAGCGTTATAGAAGAAACTCCCCCTAGTTGGGGTTTTAAAGGTTAGGAAACCAAAGTCAAAAAACCACGCTAAACGCATTTTAGCCGCTTTCAACACCCCATAGCTCAATTCAGTAGAGGCGGTGAAAATCCCATCGCCTCCAAGCCACAAACCAAACTCATCTTTAGGCGTAACCGATCCGTTCCTAAAGCCTCTCACCGTGGTTACGCCCCCCATGTAGAAGGTGGAGTTTAAGGGCAAGTAATCATCGGTGTTATACCTAAAGATATAGCCCCCTTGCGTTTTAAAGCGGGCGATCAAATCTATCAATAAATATTTTTGCAAATGGTGGTAAGCGGCGAATTTACCATAGACTTTAGTGTTACGGACATTCCCGCCTAACCCGTTCCAAGAATTGAGCGTGCCAGAGCTTGGCAAACCAGACATCGTTGCATAAGAGCTAAAGATAACCCCATTTCTAGGGAAATAATAATCATCAGTGTTGTCATAACTCACATCAAGAGTGAAAGAGCTGGTAATAGGCGTATGATAATCCCTATCCCAAATACCTTTTATTTCTGGTGAAGTGGTGATCGCTCCAGGGTTAGAACAATTTTCAGGTTGTAAGGGGGTTCTACCGCCTGATAAACGATTGATAATCACCGATGCGGGGGTAGAACATTGCCTTGGAGCGACCACTTCATTAACAGAGGAATAGTAGCGGTTGTATAAAGGGCTGCTGAAACCAAGGAGTTTGGTAACGTTCAAGTTATACCCTAAGCTCACATGGGTTCTGTTACCCAGCATGCGCCCGACATTCACCCCAAAGCCCCCGCCTTGTTGGACGTATTGGTAGCTTATCCTATAATCCGCATAAAGATTGATCGTAGAGCTATACCAGCTGTCAAAAATCCTAGGATTAGTCAGGCTCAAATTCCCAGCAAACATACGACCCGCTCCTCTTGGCATGCCTGGATAAGATCTACCCCCCCCTGTAGCGATGTTAGCATACAAGCTCATGCTTTGCCCTGTGCCAAAAAGATTCCTTTCGCTCACGCTCCCATTAAGCATAAGCCCTCCATAAGAGCCATAGCCTAACCCAAATTGCAACTGCCCGGTGCGCCCCTCTTCTACGCTCACTAACAAATCCATAAGCGAGCTATTCACCCTTTTTTCTTCAATTTTGACTTTAGGGAAAAACCCTAAACGCCTTAAAGAATTTTCAGAATTTCTGAGTTTGGTCAAGTTGTATTTATCCTTAGGCCCTAACAATAACTCCCTTCTGATGATCCTATCGCTTGTGCGCTGGTTCCCTGAAATGATGACATCATTGATATACACCATATCGCCCACTTCAATACGATAAATGACTTTCACAAGCCCGTTTTTTTCATCTTTATCCAAGTCTGGCTTCACCACCGCAAACGCATAACCCTTATCGGCAATTTCGGTTTTTAAAATTTGCGCATCCGCTCTTAAATGCTCAATATTAAAGACATCTTTTCTTTTAACTTTAAGCGCTTTTTCTAAGGTTTTTAAGGGGACTACCGGGTTGTCAATCTCTATTAAAATGTCTGAAATCCTGTATTGGATCCCCTCTTTGACTTTATAATGAAGCTTAGCGTCATGGGTAGAAAAATCCGTTTTCAAAAAAGGCGAAGAAATATGAGCGTCCAAATAACCCCTACGCATATACACATCTTGGATACGCAAAGAATCGTATTCTAATTGATCTAAACGCAATTTCCCGTCATTCAAGCCCCACATCCAGCCCATGAAATCTCGTTGCTTGTTCGCGCTCAAAGATTCAATCAAGCGGTGTTTTAGTTTCGCGCTTCCCTCATAAATGGATTGCTTGATATAAATACTATCCCCCCTATTCACATCAAACACGATTAATAACGCGCCCTCACTGACCTTTTGGGTGCGCACCTCCACCACGCTCCCATAATAGCCCTGCCCCTCTAAAGCTGTTTTTAAAGCCGTTTTAGCATGCTCTAATTTTTGCTCATCAAAGGTGTCGCCCTTTTTGATCCCCATTTGGGATTTTAAGCCGTCTTTTTCCTTTTCAGTCCCATAACCCTTGATTTCTACCCCGGCAATCCTGGCTTTTTCATCAAAATGAAACTCTAAAATGCCGTTTTCAAAAGTGGCATAAACGTCTTTAAAATACCCTTGATTGAACAAAGCCAAAACGGCGGTGTCTATTTTTTTAGAATCCACCATATCGCCCACGCGAATCTTTACAATTTCATTAGCGAGCATGTCAGACATGTAAGAAAGCCCGACATAAGAAATGGACTTGACTTTCATTTCTTTAGGCGTTTGATTGGATTGAGAGGTTTCGTTTTGAGCTTCACTTTTTTGAGCTTCTTTTGGGGTTTCTTTTGGAGAAGCCAAATCGTTTGGTTTAGAGCCGTCATTTTCTAAAGCTTCAACGCCGGTATTGATACATGCGAAAACAAGAGAAGATAGAATAAATTTTTTAATACTGATTTCCTTAATAGATTTTAGCTTGAGTGTTGTTAGTAGCATTATTATAACTAATCATTCTTAAAAACGCTAAAAATCATTAAAATTTTTGTATAAAATTATACAAACTATCCCTTTCTACCGCAACAAAGCCAGAATCCTTGATTTTAAATATCAAATCTTCTTTTTCTAAACCATGCCGGCTTTTCGCACCGGCTGCGCTTTGAATGCTCTCTATCTCTATCGTGCCGTCTAAATCGTTAGCGCCAAATTCTTGAGCCACTAAAGCCAAATTCAAGCCCAAAGTCGCCCAATAGGCTTTAATGTGGGGGATATTGTTTAAAAGAATGCGAGATATGGCGATGGTTTTTAGGATTTCTATTGCGCTAGGGGATTTTCCCACTTTCAAATAATTGTTTTCTTTTTGATACAATAAAGGGATAAAAGCGTTAAAGCCCCCTTCTTTATTTTCCACTTTATTTTTAGGGCTTTGAGTTTTTTTGATCCTTAACATGTGATCGATGCGATGGATTTTATCTTCAATGTGCCCAAAAAGCATAGTAGCGTTACTCATTTTGCCTAATTTGTGCCAATAAGCATGGATTTCTAACCACCGAGAAGATCCCACCTTACCATTACAGATTTTACGCCTGATCTCTTCATCAAAAATCTCCGCCCCCCCACCTGGCATAGAATCCACCCCAGCTTTGAGCATGTCTTCTAACACCAATTCAAAAGGTTTGTTGAATTTAACGCTTAAAAAATGCACTTCTGCGGCGGTCATGGCCTTTAAGTGCAAGTTAGGCATTTCTTGCTTGATGGTTTCAAACACCTTTAAATACCATTCATAAGAGTAATTAGGGTTATGAGCGCTCACGATATGGACTTCTTTAATCCCCTTGTTGTAGGAGTTTTTAACCTTTTCTAGGATTTCTTCTAAGCTCATTTCATAAGGGTTAGGGTTTTTTCTGTGGGCTGAAAAAGCACAAAATTTGCAAGCGTCCGCGCAAATATTGCTAGGGTTTAAATGCCTATTGACATTAAAATACACGATTTTTTGGTGCATGTTTTGGCGCATGTGATCCGCTACTTCCCCCAGCGTGTATAAATCATAATCATAAAGCCTGACTAATTCTTTACTTTCAGTAACTTGATTGTCTAATACTTTTTCTAAAAAGTCCATGGTTAAATTGCCTTTCATTTTAAAGATAAACATTGTAGCATTTTTAGATTGAATAATGCTTTTTATATATTATATAAAAATATCCCTTTTAATCCCCCCCTATTGATACTAGCCCCCTTTTTTGACCTAATTCTCATTAAAGTGATTTTTATGATAAAATCTAAGCTCTATCAAGCCATTAGCTGGCGTTCTTTCTCATTTTTTGCAAGTTTTTAAAAATTTTCATACTCTTGTTTACTTTTTCATTATCATTTATGCTATAATTATGGGACAACTTAAACCAACACAAAGGAGATACTATGTTATCAAAAGACATCATTAAGTTGCTAAACGAACAAGTGAATAAGGAAATGAACTCTTCCAACTTGTATATGAGCATGAGTTCTTGGTGCTATACCCATAGCTTAGATGGCGCGGGGCTTTTCTTGTTTGATCATGCGGCTGAAGAATACGAGCATGCCAAAAAGCTTATCGTCTTCTTGAATGAAAACAATGTGCCTGTGCAATTGACTAGCATCAGCGCGCCTGAGCATAAGTTTGAAGGTTTGACTCAAATTTTCCAAAAAGCCTATGAACATGAGCAACACATCAGCGAGTCTATTAACAATATCGTTGATCACGCCATAAAAGGCAAAGATCATGCGACTTTCAATTTCTTGCAATGGTATGTGTCTGAACAGCATGAAGAAGAAGTGCTTTTCAAGGATATTTTGGATAAAATTGAGTTGATTGGTAATGAAAATCATGGCTTGTATTTGGCTGATCAGTATGTCAAAGGGATCGCTAAAAGCAGGAAATCTTAATTTTAGGGTATTGGGTGCAAAAACTAGCCGTTTTTGATTTTGACTCCACGCTAGTCAATGCTGAGACGATTGAGTCTTTAGCGAGGGCGTGGGGGGTGTTTGATGAAGTGAAAACAATCACTTTGAAAGCTATGAATGGCGAGACAGATTTTCATAAAAGTCTTATTTTAAGGGTTTCTAAACTCAAAAACATGCCCTTAAAACTAGCCAAAGAAGTTTGTGAAAGTCTGCCTTTATTTGAGGGGGCGTTTGAACTCATTAGTGCCTTAAAAGAGAAAAATTACAAGGTGGTTTGCTTCAGTGGGGGCTTTGATCTAGCGACCAATCATTACAGGGATTTATTGCATTTAGATGCGGCTTTCAGTAACACGCTGATAGTGGAAAATAACGCCTTAAACGGCTTGGTTACCGGGCATATGATGTTTTCACACTCTAAGGGCGAAATGCTTCTCGCCTTGCAACGCTTATTGAATATCAGTAAAGATCGCACTTTAGTCGTGGGCGATGGAGCGAATGATTTGAGCATGTTCAAACATGCCCATATCAAAATCGCTTTCAACGCTAAAGAGGTTTTAAAACAGCACGCCACGCATTGCATCAATGAGCCTGATTTAGCCCTAATCAAGCCTTTGATTTAAAAAAATTTTTTTGTAAAATACTCCTTTAAAAGGATAACCATGTTCCAACCCCTATTAGACGCTTATATAGACAGCACCCAAATAGAAGAGACAGCCCATAAGCCCCCATTAAATATAGCTCTAGCCAATTGGTGGCCTTTGGATAAAAGAGAAAGCAAAGGGTTTAGAAAAAAATTTATTTTACATTTCATTTTAAGCCAACGCTACACAATCACCCTCCACCAAAACCCTGATAAACCTGCGGACATCGTTTTTGGTAACCCCCTTGGATCGGCTAGAAAAA
>NZ_MTWR01000171.1:0-218 GCF_001998165.1 Helicobacter pylori
TTTAGCTAATGCATTTAAAAGCCCAATCACCGCAGAGCCACCGCCTTTATCCGCTTTCATGGTAACCATGTAATCGGCCGGTTTCAAGCTCAAACCTCCGCAATCATAAGTCAAGCCCTTGCCCACTAAAGCGATTTTTTTCTTCGCTTTTTTAGGCTTATAGACTAAATGGATCAAGCGGGGGGGATTGACAGCGAGAGAGGCTTTATTGACCGCTA
>NZ_MTWR01000172.1:0-283 GCF_001998165.1 Helicobacter pylori
CTTTTTTCAAACCACTACTCCCCACGCTTCCATCATCTTTTAAATGCGCTAAAAAAACGCACAAACCCAGCCCATAGCAATTGATCAAACTATTACCATAAAAATCCAACTCCCCCTTAAAAACCCTCTTTACCGATGGATCAAACACTAAAGATAAACCCTTACTGGGAATCAAATCCACCCCAAAAGGAAAGAATTTAAACAACACCGGATTGTCCTTTAAAAACCGCCGATTTTCTAAAAAATTGCTTGTCATTTTAAAAGGCCCATCAAGGGGTTTAAC
>NZ_MTWR01000173.1:0-365 GCF_001998165.1 Helicobacter pylori
CTGTTTTAGAAGGCAAAACCATTAGCTATAAAAAAGATTCCATTTACTTAGCCACTGTGGTGGGTAAGCCCCCTTTTGGGGTGTTTCATAATTTGATTTTAGCTAAAATACACACGCGCTATAAAGCTCATGCCAAGCAAGTCATGCATGCTTTTTGGGGCGTTGGGCAGATGAGCTTTGTCATACTGGAAAATTTTTCTAAAGAAAACGCGCTCATCTCTCAAGGCGTATGCGACGCCTTAGATCATGCAAGCCCTGAATACGCTATGGGGGGGAAACTCGGTATTGATGCGACCTCTAAAAGCAATACCCCCTACCCCACGCTTTTAAACGATAACGCCTTATTAGCGCTTCTACAAGATAAA
>NZ_MTWR01000174.1:0-470 GCF_001998165.1 Helicobacter pylori
CCACCCCCAAAAGAACGATCTGCCCCAAATCGTTTTGCAAAACCCCTACCCCAATCGCTAAGGCTACAAACACCACCGAATAAGGCACAAAAGTGATCAGTTCTTCTTTAACATTAGCCTTTTCTTTTGCCACAAAGGTGCGGGACAAACTCCACGCAAGAAAAAAGGTGAAACCAATCTTTAAAAACTCCAAAGGCGCTAGAGAGAAAAAAGAAATCTACATGGGGAAAACTATCGCGCTAGACAATAAGAAAACTTTTAGGGTGATGACTTGCTATGATATGACTAAAAACGATGTGTGCCGCTACACAGAATGGACGCCCATAAGTTTAGAAAAAAGAAAAGAAGAGTTGATCCAAAAAATTGAGAGCGTTCTAACGCTCTAGGGACGCGCCCCTAGAAAGTGAACACGTAATTCACATACCACGAATACACGCGCCTAAACCCTATATCCAAATTTTTTGCAGTGA
>NZ_MTWR01000002.1:0-30082 GCF_001998165.1 Helicobacter pylori
TGTAGAATATAATCAATATTTAATATTTAAAAATTCAAATAATATTATAAGACAACTTCTTAAATTAAGTGATGCTATTGGCGAAACTGATGATTTTGACGCAAAAATTGGATTAAGAAAAATAAGGGGAGATTGGTGGGGAAGCTTTTATAAAGATATGATGAATATCAATAAAGAAGCAAATTTAGTATGGAAAGCTGGCAAAAAACCCGAACGACTTATTAAAGATATTTTAGAAATTTCCACCCAAGAAAACGATCTCGTGTTAGACTTTTTTGCTGGGAGCGGGACGACTTGCGCGGCGGCGCACAAAATGAAACGCCGCTACATTGGCATCGAGCAAATGGACTATATAGAAACGATCACTAAAGAAAGGTTAAAAAAAGTCATAGAGGGCGAGCAAGGGGGCATTTCTAAAAAATGCGGTTTTAAAGGGGGCGGGAGTTTTGTCTATGCTGAATTGAAAGAAGTGAATTTAGAAATTAAAAAACAAATCCTTAACGCTAAAAGTAAGAGCGAATGCCTAAAAATCTTTAATGATCTTAATGAGCGCATTTTAAAACGCACCAATAATAAGATGGATGAAATCCATAGCGAAGAGTTCCACAATTTAGATTTAAACGAGCAAAAAAGGATTTGTTGTGATCTTTTAGACTCTAACGAAGACTATTTAAACTTGGGCGATATTGACGAAGACGCATGGGGGATAGATGAAAGCACTAAAAAATACAATGAAATTTTTTATTCTTGAGTTTGATCATTCAACGCGCGATTTAACGCATCAAAACGCTACGCCTATTTAGTGGGTAAAAATAAACGATATAGAATAAACAATGTGGTTTAAAAGCTAGAGGAATTTAAAACGCTTGGGCTAAAAAATTTTTAGCTTTGTTTGACATAAGGATAACTAATCCGCTAGCAGTAAGCATCCGCTCGCTATAAACTCGCTATAAAATAAAAAAGATCCTTAAAAATAAACTATTAAAAATATTATTGTAGTATTCAAGCCAATCAAAAAGGGAGTGAAACATGAAAATCTTTAAAAATTGGCTCTGTTTCAGTTTGATCGCTATGAGTTGGCTCCAAGCAGACATGCTGGATAATTTCACTAAGGCCATTAACAGCTACACCGCTAAAAAGCTTAATGAAATCAAGGATCAAGTCAATAGCGCTAACCCCACTAAAAATCGCAATCCCACTTATAACGCTAATGGCATGCTCACTAACATTGATTGCAAGGTCTTAAAAAATAACTTCTATTCGGTGTGTTATTCTAGCGAATTAAAAAACCCTATTTATGGCGTGAGCGTGTTGTTTGGGGATTTAGTGGATAAAAATAACATTGAAAAACGCTATGAGTTTAAAACGGACACACGATTAGCCGAATACCAACAAGCCACGACACAAGATTACACCAGAAGCGGTTTTGATAGGGGGCATTTTGTGGCGAATGACGCTTCTTTTGATTTTGCCTCTAATCCTTTAAGAGAGACTTACAGAATGACTAATATCACCCCTGAAGCCAAAAACACCAACAGGCATTCTGTTTTATTGGTGGAAAAAGAGGGCCGTAATTTAGCCAGGAAATACCATCAAGTTTTAGTAGAAGAACTCACCATCATCAAACAGGGTTATAGGACTTTTAGTTCTAAGAATATCGCTATCCCTAGCGGATTTTGGTACCACTATGATATAAGCCTAACGGATAGCTATGAAAACGCTAAAAGCGAATGCTTTTATATCCCTAATGACAACCAAAACTATCCCTTACAAGAAATGAGAAGAGATTGCAAGGAATATGAACGAGTTGAAAAACAAGTGGTTTTTAAGAACAATAAAAACGCTGAGTTGAATGAATTGCCTAAATACATGAATAATTCTAAGAAATATTAAAAACTGCTCTTAAAATACCAATATAAAATACCCGTAAAAACACCGGTATTTTGGATAAAGGTTTAAGAAATCAAATTTCTAAACGGCTAAAATTGGTTTTTTGTTGGAAGCGATAAGGGTTTCATAGGTGTTGGAGGAATGAAATAGAAATGATTATGGCAAATACAACAATAGATCCGGATTTAAGATAATCTCTTATGGTTGTTTGCTAGTTTATCAGATCAATCCATGCTATTTATATGAAACAGCCTATAATCCATAAAAACAATCCAAATACCCCATTTCGCTCCTCGCACCCCTAAAAACAACAATATGCAAATTTTAAATTATTTTACATGAACTCCTGGAGTTTGTTCGCTTGCACCATCCATTCTGCAAGGCTTTCATAATCGTTATTTTCTATCCAAGCCTTAGCTTTTGCGATTTCTTTTTCGCATTTTTCAATCGCTTCTAAGACATTGTCTCGGTTTTGTTTGAAAATATCTTTCCACATTAAAGGCGAGCTTTTAGACAAACGGCTCATATCCCTAAAACCCCCACCCGCTAAGGATAGAATCATCTCTGGATCGTTTTGCTTTAAAACGCTGTTAGCTAGAGCGTAGCTCAAAACATGGGGTAAATGGCTGATATAAGCCACATGGGTGTCATGCTCATTGGATTTCATCTTGATCAAGCGCGCTTTAATGCCTAAAAAGATTTCTTTAGCGATCTCTACTTGCTCAGCCCCTGAATCTTCTAAATCGCACAATATCACCAAAGCGTTTTCATACAGCCCCTTAACGCTCGCTTTAGGGCCATAAAACTCTGTCCCACACATGGGGTGCGCGGCGATGAAATTTTGACGGATGCTTTTAGGGATATTGCGAATGATTTGCGCTTTAGCACCCCCTAAATCAATAATCGTTGCGCTTTTTTTGATAGAGGTCATTTTTTTCAAACATTCAATGATGCCCTCAACTGGAATGGCTAAAAAAATCACATCGCATTCTAAAATCTTTTCAAATTCCACGCATTCATCTACAAGCCCCAAAGTCAAAGCCAATTTAGCATGCAAAGCGTTATGATCATAGCCTATAACGCTTTTAAAACGCCCCCATTCTTGTAAGGCTAGCCCTAAACTCCCCCCCATAAGCCCTAAACCAATAATGCCTGCTTTCATGCCAAATTCTAAAGTAAAGTTTTTTCTAACACTTCAGCGATGTTTTTCACCGCAACGATGTTTAAATTCTCTCGCACTTCAGCAGGGATCTCATCTAAATCCCTTTCGTAATTTTTAACGGGAATGAGAGCGGTTTTAATGCCGGCTTTAAAAGCGGCGATCAACTTTTCTTTCAACCCTCCTATGGGTAAAACTTCCCCGCTCAAAGTCAATTCGCCCGTCATTGCCACTTCGCTTCTTGTAGCTCGGTCGCACAAAATGCTCGCCATCACGCTCGCCATAGCGATCCCAGCGCTCGGTCCGTCTTTAGGCGTAGCCCCCTCAGGGACATGCAAGTGCAAATCATAAGCGTTATAAACTTTCAGCGCTTTTTTCTTTTTCTTATTCTCTGCATCGGTTTCGCTAGGGATTTTGGGGGCTTTTAATTTTTCTTCATCTAGCAAGACTTTAACGACAGAAAAAGCGATGATAGCGGATTCTTTCATCACATCGCCTAAGCTCCCGGTGAGTTTCAATTCCCCCTTGCCCCTGATCTTAAGCACTTCAATTTTAAGCACATCACCACCCACTGGAGTCCATGCCAAACCATTGACGATACCGATTTTATTTTCTTCATCTATGGGGTCAATTTCAAACACCATGCGTTCTAAATACTCTTTAAGGTTGTTAGGCGTGATAGAGACGCAGAAATCTTTGTTTCCACCTCTTTTTTCGCTTTTTTCATTTTCGCCTTTTTGATTTTCGCCTTTTTTGGTCCGCCCTTTTTTGTGCGGGCTATCTTCTAGGTATTTTAAAGCTACTTTACGCATAATCGTTGCGATCTGTCTTCGTAAATCCCTAACGCCCGCTTCTCTGGTGTATTTTTCAATAATGAGTTTCAAACACTCATGGCTAATATCCACTTCGCTAGGCTTTAGGGCGTGCTTTTCTAATTCTTGGGGGATGAGATAGTTTTTAGCGATTTCTTCTTTTTCATTAGGCGTGTAGCTGGACACGCTGATAAATTCCATTCTGTCTCTTAAAGGGGCCGGAATCCTGTCAATATTATTAGCGGTAGCGATAAAAATCACTTGCGATAAATCAATGCTAAAATTCGCGTAATGATCCCTAAAAGCGATATTTTGCTCAGGGTCTAAGATCTCTAATAAAGCGCTCGCTGGATCGCCCCTAACGCTTCGATCCACCTTATCAATTTCATCTAAAACCATGACCGGATTCATCTTTTTAGCTTCAATAAGCCCTTGGACAATACGCCCGGGCATTGAGCCTATATAAGTGCGTCTGTGCCCTCTTAGTTCATTCACGTCTTCTAAGCCCCCCAAAGCGATCCGAACTAAAGGGCGCTCTATCGCTTTAGCGATGGAATTAGCCAAACTCGTTTTACCCACGCCAGGAGGCCCATAAAAGCATAAAATCGTGCCTTTAGCTTTGTCTTTTTTTTCTGGCTTTTTCTTGTGGCGCATTTCTAAAAGCTGCATGGTGGCAAAGTATTCTACAATGCGCTCTTTAGGCCTTTTTAAGGAATAATGATCGTTATCCAATTGCTCTTTGACATGCTTAATGTCTAGTGCTTTTTTTTCATATTGCCCAAAAGGTACATCTAACATGGTTTCAATATAATTTTGTAAAGTCGCGCTATCAGAGCTGTCTGCATGGGTTCGGCTCAGCCGGTCAATTTGCTTTTTAATCTCCTTAAACGCTTCTTCTTTTAAAAAAGGCTTGATGCTTTCTAGTTTTTGGTAGTATTGGTTTAAATCTTCATCTCGCTGTTTGTCTGTGCCAAGTTCTTTTTGGATTTGTTTGAGCTGCTCTTTTAAGAAATATTCCTTATTGGTTTGCTCCATTTTTTGATGGACTTTGGATTTGATTTCTTTTTGGAGTTTTTGGGTTTTAGTCTCTTCTATCACAATATCAATCAAATCCAACAAGCGCTGTTCGGTGTTGTTGTTGGCAAAAAGAGAATACGCTTGATCTCTTTTCAAATGCAAGGCCGCTGCGATTAAATCAGCGATGCGGTTAGGATCGTCATTGTCTTCTAAGGCTTTGATCAGATCTGGGGGGAAGAGCGAGCTGACATTCGCTAGAGTGATCACTTTTTCTTTTAAGACTTCAACAATAGCTTGAATGTTTTCTTTATCGTATTCTAAATATTCAATGGGGCTTATTTGAGCTTCTAAAAAGCCTTGCTCGTTTTCTTTGGCAGGCTCTAAAATGCGCCCCTTAGCGATGCCATTAAAGAGCAATTTCACGCGCCCATTAGGCATGTTGGCTTCACGCATCACCGATCCAATCACCCCCACGTCATAATAAGGGGCTTCATTGTCATTCAATTTGTCTTTTTGGCATGCAATAAAGACTAACGATTTATTGTTTTTAGCGTAAGCCACCGCCTTGATGCTCGCGTTATTTTGCAAAAAAATAGGGACTATCATAAAGGGGTATAAAAAAGTGTCTTCTTCTACCAATAAAGGCAGAATTTTAGGAAAATCTTCAGTCATTTTTCATCTCTCTGTTATAAATTTGTATGGTTTTGAAATATCCTACCAATCAAAAATTAACACATACCAAGGCATGTGCGATGGTTTGGGTTTAGTCTCTTTTTCTAAAGTCTCATCTATCCTTTCTAAATAGCGTTTCACGCCCTCGGGCTTGTGGCGTTTTTTATAGACATTCGCGATCGCGCGATTGAGCTCATTTTGCCCTAAAATGAATTTGATTTGCATGTATTCTACATAGGGGCGGTAACGGCTATTAGGGTATTTTTCTATAAATTCGCCTAAACTCACAATAGAATTAGAGATAAATTCCTGGTCTTTAGAATGGTTTTTGAAAGCGTAATAATGCGATTGCAATTTTAAAAAAGTCAAATAATCCACATTGTCTTTCGTCCCAAAGCGCTTGATGTATTCATCAAAGTAAAAAGACGCCAAAACATACTCTTTCTTTTTCATGTGCGCTTGCCCTAAAGCTAGCATCGCTTCTGGGACAAGGGGGGAATTGATGTGTTCGCTTTGTAAAGAAGAATAGTAATTGTCCGCTGTTTCTAAATTAGCAAAAAGGATTTCTCTCAAAATCCCTTGATACCAAAAGATCGCCGGTTTGTTGTATTCGTCTTTTTTCTTCTTTTTGTTCGCGCAACCGGTGCCTATAACAATGATTGCCATTGTGATAAAAAGGAAAGTTTTAAAATATTTTAAACGCATGCCACCTGTCTTATAAAGATTAAATTTTTTAAAAATAACTTTCATTACGCTCAAATTTATTTTTTCTTCGCTTTCTTGATTCCGTTGTATATTTTAAAGACCATTTCTCCAATCATACACACCGCACCAAAAACGTTCCACCCAGTGCTGTAATGAGATTTGCTGGGATTATTTCTCTTGATTTGTGGTTTTATTTTGCTCATTTTTCACTCCTTATTATATTTTATAATTGTTCAGTTAAACTTCCATCATGGTTAAGTTATTGGGATTATACCCAAAACTAGCAAAAATTGATTTTACCAAAATTGTTTGATATAATACAGATTTTTAGTTTAGAAATCATTGAGCGCTGGTTTTAAGGCGGTCTTTTATTCTTTAAGGAGAAGATTTTGTGCTTTTTTAAAGGGAATGCAATCGCCTATGATTTTTGATGTGAAAGCGCCTATATTAGGGTTTGAAACCATTCATAAAATGCACTTGCAAAAGGTTGATGAAATCTTTTTGCGTTTGAATAGCGCAGAAGACAATTCCGTGGTGTCTTTCACGCTGGTCAATCCCTTTGCTTTAAGAAAATACGAATTTGAAGTGCCTACCCCCTTAAAAATCCTTTTAGAATTAGAGGGAGCCAAGAGCGTTCTAGTCGCTAATATCATGGTCGTTCAAACCCCCATTGAGCTTTCTACGGTGAATTATTTAGCCCCTTTAATTTTCAATTTGGACAAACAGCTCATGGGGCAAGTGGTTTTGGATTCTAATAAATACCCACACTACCATTTAAGAGAGAATATTCTAAGCCACACGCATGAATGATGCATGAGCGGTGCATGAGTGGTGTTTGAATAAAGCGTTTCTTTAAACTTATGGCGCAATGCATCGGTGTTTTTGCAAATACAAGCGAGCGGTTTTCTTATGGTATAATAGCGGTTATTTTTTAGAATAACCAACGCTAAAAATGGCGCTTTAATTGAATCCAAAACAAGGAGTTTATTTTATGGAACAAAGCCATCAAAACTTGCAATCTCAATTTTTTATAGAGCATATCTTACAGATTCTACCTCACCGCTATCCCATGCTCTTAGTAGATAGAATTATAGAGTTACAAGCCAATCAAAAAATTGCCGCTTATAAGAATATCACTTTTAATGAAGACATGTTTAACGGGCATTTCCCTAATAAGCCCATTTTCCCGGGCGTTTTGATCGTAGAGGGCATGGCGCAAACGGGAGGGTTTTTAGCTTTCACTAGCTTGTGGGGGTTTGACCCTGAAATAGCCAAAACAAAAATCGTGTATTTCATGACGATTGATAAGGTTAAATTCCGCATTCCTGTAACCCCAGGCGACAGATTAGAATACCATTTAGAAGTCTTAAAGCATAAGGGCATGATCTGGCAAGTGGGCGGCACGGCTCAAGTGGATGGCAAAGTGGTCGCTGAAGCCGAATTAAAAGCCATGATCGCAGAGAGAGAATAAAAATGAGTAAGATTGCAAAAACAGCCATTATCTCTCCTAAAGCAGAGATTAATAAGGGCGTAGAGATTGGGGAATTTTGCGTGATTGGAGATGGCGTCAAACTAGATGATGGCGTGAAACTCCATAACAATGTAACCTTACAAGGGCATACTTTCATTGGGAAAAACACTGAAATTTTTCCTTTTGCCGTGCTAGGCACACAGCCTCAAGATTTAAAATACAAGGGCGAATACAGCGAACTGATTATTGGAGAAGACAACCTTATTCGTGAATTTTGCATGATAAATCCCGGCACTGAAGGGGGGATTAAAAAAACCCTTATTGGGGATAAAAACCTGCTCATGGCTTATGTGCATGTCGCTCATGATTGCGTGATTGGAAGCCATTGTATTTTGGCTAATGGCGTAACTTTAGCAGGGCATATTGAAATAGGCGATTATGTCAATATTGGCGGTCTTACAGCAATCCATCAGTTTGTGCGTATCGCTAAAGGGTGCATGATAGCCGGTAAGAGCGCTTTAGGCAAAGATGTGCCGCCTTATTGCACCGTAGAGGGCAATCGTGCTTTTATTAGGGGGTTAAACCGCCACAGGATGCGCCAATTATTAGAGAGTAAGGATATTGATTTCATCCATGCGCTTTATAAAAGGTTGTTCCGCCCTGTTCTCTCCTTGCGAGAGAGCGCTAAATTAGAGTTAGAAGAGCATGCCAATAACCCTTTTGTAAAAGAGATTTGCTCTTTTATTTTAGAGAGTTCTAGGGGCGTGGCGTATAAGTCAAGCGAATATTCTAGCGGAGAAAAACAAGAGGAATAACATGAACGAAACGCTTTATTGCAGTTTTTGCAAAAAACCAGAATCCAGAGATCCCAAAAAACGCCGCATTATTTTTGCGAGCAATCTCAATAAAGATGTGTGCGTGTGCGAATATTGTATAGATGTGATGCATGGGGAATTGCACAAATACGACAATTCTTTATTAGCGCTCAAAAGAGACCGATTGAGAAGAATGGAATCTAGCGCTTATGAAGAAGAGTTTTTGCTCTCTCATATTCCAGCCCCTAAAGAGCTTAAGGCGGTTTTAGACAATTATGTGATAGGCCAAGAGCAGGCCAAAAAGGTTTTTTCCGTAGCCGTGTATAACCATTACAAGCGCTTGTCTTTTAAAGAAAAACTCAAAAAACAAGACAACCAAGACAGCAATGTGGAGTTAGAGCATTTAGAAGAAGTGGAGTTGAGCAAGTCTAATATTTTACTAATCGGCCCTACAGGATCAGGCAAAACTTTAATGGCACAAACTCTCGCCAAGCATTTGGATATCCCTATCGCCATTAGCGATGCGACCAGCCTAACTGAAGCGGGTTATGTGGGCGAAGATGTGGAAAATATCCTCACAAGATTGTTGCAAGCGAGCGATTGGAATGTCCAAAAAGCCCAAAAAGGCATTGTGTTTATTGACGAGATTGATAAAATCAGCCGTTTGTCAGAAAACCGTTCCATCACTAGAGATGTTTCTGGCGAGGGCGTTCAGCAAGCGTTGTTAAAAATCGTTGAAGGCTCTTTAGTGAATATCCCCCCTAAAGGCGGCAGAAAACACCCTGAGGGCAATTTCATTCAAATTGACACGAGCGATATTTTATTCATTTGCGCCGGAGCGTTTGACGGGCTAGCTGAAATCATTAAAAAACGCACCACGCAGAATGTGTTGGGTTTCACTCAAGAAAAGATGAGCAAAAAAGAGCAAGAAGCGATCTTGCATTTAGTCCAAACCCATGACTTGGTTACTTACGGGCTTATCCCTGAGCTTATTGGCCGTTTGCCGGTTTTAAGCACGCTAGATAGTATTAGTTTAGAAGCGATGGTGGATATTTTACAAAAACCTAAAAACGCCCTAATCAAGCAATACCAACAGCTTTTCAAAATGGATGAAGTGGATTTGATTTTTGAAGAAGAAGCCATTAAAGAAATCGCTAAGCTCGCATTAGAAAGAAAAACCGGGGCTAGGGGACTAAGGGCGATCATTGAAGATTTTTGTTTGGATATTATGTTTGATTTACCCAAGCTTAAGGGATCGGAAGTGCGTATCACTAAAGATTGTGTTTTAAAACAAGCTGAACCTTTGATCATTGCTAAAACGCATTCTAAAATTCTTCCTTAAGGAACACGCTTATAAATTTAACGATAAAGGATTAGAAAGGGCATGATTTTTAGCAAATTGATCGGTTTGTTTTCGCATGATATTGCCATAGATTTAGGCACGGCTAACACGATCGTGTTAGTCAAAGGGCAGGGCATTATTATCAATGAGCCTTCTATTGTGGCGGTGCGCATGGGATTGTTTGATTCTAAAGCTTATGATATTTTGGCAGTGGGGAGCGAGGCTAAGGAAATGCTAGGCAAAACCCCTAACAGCATCAGAGCGATTCGCCCCATGAAAGATGGCGTGATTGCCGATTATGACATTACCGCTAAAATGATCCGCTACTTTATTGAAAAAGCGCACAAACGAAAAACATGGATCCGCCCGCGCATCATGGTGTGCGTGCCCTATGGATTAACAAGCGTGGAAAGGAATGCGGTTAAAGAGAGCGCTTTAAGTGCGGGAGCTAGAGAAGTCTTTTTGATTGAAGAGCCTATGGCAGCCGCGATTGGAGCGGGCTTACCCGTGAAAGAGCCGCAAGGGAGTTTGATTGTGGATATTGGCGGTGGCACGACTGAAATTGGCGTGATCAGCCTTGGGGGGTTAGTCATTTCTAAAAGCATTAGAGTGGCTGGGGATAAACTAGATCAAAGCATCGTGGAATACATCCGCAAGAAATTCAATTTGTTGATAGGGGAGCGCACCGGCGAAGAGATTAAGATTGAAATCGGTTGCGCGATCAAACTGGATCCGCCTCTCACCATGGAAGTGTCAGGGAGGGATCAAGTGAGCGGGCTGTTGCACACGATTGAATTGAGCTCTGATGATGTGTTTGAAGCCATTAAAGATCAGGTGAGGGAAATCTCTAGCGCTTTAAGGAGCGTGCTTGAAGAGGTGAAGCCGGATCTAGCGAAAGACATTGTGCAAAATGGTGTGGTGCTTACCGGCGGTGGGGCTTTGATTAAGGGCTTAGACAAGTATTTAAGCGATATGGTTAAACTCCCTGTGTATGTGGGCGATGAGCCTTTATTGGCCGTAGCCAAAGGCACAGGGGAAGCCATACAAGATTTGGATTTACTCAGCCGTGTGGGTTTTAGTGAATAATGCATGCGTTTTTATTTTAAATTCCTTTGGCTTTTAGGGATTTTTCTTATTTTTTATTTTTTAGACATTAAAGGCAGTTCTTCTTATATCAGCGACCGGATTAAAAACGCCTTGATGAGCGCTAAAAACAGCTTATTAGACAACATTCAAGCGTATTTTTTTCAAGCCCAAAACATTAAGGAATTTCAAAAAGAACGCTTGATTTTAGAAGCTTTAAAACTAGAAAACGCCGATTTGAAAGAGCGTTTGAATAGCATTTATCCTTTAGAAAATCCAAAAATGACTTATACCCCTACTTTTATGACTTCATTCATCAGTTTAGAAGACACGCACAGCGTTTCTCTCAACCCTATTGTAAATTTAGAAGAAAATAAGATTTATGGCCTTGTCTCTCACAATCAAGCCATAGGCATTGCGGTGTTAGAAAAAGGGCGCTTGAACGGGTTTTTGAACGCCCACAAGCGGTGCGCTTATAGCGTGATGGTAGGCAAAAATCAAGTGCTAGGCTTCATAGGATCTAATTTCAAGCAAGAATTAATCGTGGATTTTATTGTCCCAAGCGCTGAAATTAACATAGGCGATCAAGTGCTAACGAGCGGGCTGGATGGGATTTTTGGAGCGGGGGTGTTTGTGGGCGAAGTTTCAAGCATTGAAGATCATTACACTTATAAAAGCGCGGTGTTGAAAAACGCTTTTTTAAGCGAAGCCAAACTTTTAAGGCATGTGTTTTTAAGCGATGTGAAAAACTAGCACTCTATTCAAGGCTGATTCAAGCGCATTTTTAACCCCTTTCAATAAAATTAGGCTAATTGTTTTAGAAAAAAATCTTTTAATTCCCCTTCTTTAATCCAATCATCTCTATAACGCTCCCCCACATCATCCTTATCCCCATAAAATTTTAAAACCACTTTGATTTTGAAATGGGGATTGTCTTTAGGGTTAAAAATTTTATCTTTAAAAAGTTGATACGCATCTGCCTTATGCTCGTAATCAGTGTGTTTGCTCCCTTTAGGATCAATGAAGCAAATGATCTGCGTGCCGCTCTTTTGCAGCCAAAAGATAAAATCAGGGAAAAAGCGCCTTTCTGTAGCGTTGTCTATATAGGGAATAAACAAATGGTCTAAATGCTCATCAATCTTGCTGAACGCCCAAAAATCATAGTTTTCTTGCAGCGTTTCTGTAATCTTTAACAACTCTTCTAAAAAATCGCTCTCGCTCTTTACTTTAACCACATGCTTAAGCCAATCGCAGTTTTTGGCTTTAATGAGCGGGGTATAGTAATGCTCTTTGAGTTTTAACAGCTCTGCTTCATCAACTTTAAAGGTTTTGTTTTGTTTGTGTTTTTCTGTATCATAAGGATCGATCTCGCCTTGCGCGATTTTCATTCTTAGAGTTTCTTTATCCAAAGGTGCATACTCTTTCACTTCTTGAATGGTTTTAACCAATTCTTCTTTTTTATCCGCCTTAACTTTAATCCTTTTAAAATGCACGATTTTCTCATTATCTAGGGCGTTAAACTCGTCTTTAGGCACTTTTTGATTAGGGTATAGCTTGCCTTTAATTTCAGAAATCATGTAATCTAAATCTTTATAATGCCAAGTTGGTACCTTTTTAAAATGCTCTTTTTGTATCATGTCTTTTAACAGCTCGTAATCTTTAGGGTTATAAATTTCATGCTTTAAAATAAAATGCTTTTCACTCATTAAATGAAAATACTCTTTTAAATCCTTAAAATTTTTTTCGCTCATTTTAAACGAAGCGCTTTGAGGAATTTTAAGAGCGTTGGTTTGTTCTTTTCGGTAGCAAGGCACGAATAAGGTGTGTTTTATGGGCGTTTTTTCTAATTTGATTTCACGCCAAGAACCTCTATTCTCACCCTTATTTTCGCTCTCTTTTTGGAACTTTAAAATCGCTTCAAGGCTTGCATGGTTGGTGGGTATCACAAAAAGCGTTTCTAACATTGCAGCGTTTGGTTTCAAATCTTTTTTAATGGTTTCATCTATTTCTAAATACGCTAACCTTTGGCGTTGGTTTTTGACGCTTTCAATCCTTACCCCTCTGCCAAAAGATTGTTTCACCAATTTTTTAGCGTCATCATCAAGCCCTATATTTAAAAATAAAATCACGCTAGGCCTTGTGCTATCCCACCCAGTGTCAAAAGCGCGAGACCCCACTAAGATATTGATACTGCTCTTATCAATCTGGCTGAAATAGCTCTCTTCTTTAAAGCTCAAATTCTTACTCACCACCTTCACGCTCTTTAATTTTTCACGAATCCATTCGGTAATATCGCCTATTCTAATCAAGCAAAAGACTTTATCGCTTGTGTTGAGCTTGAAAGCGATTTCTTGATTGTTTTTAGGGTTAATAATGACTTCAATATGCCCGTTACTGGCATAAAAAACTTCTTCTTTTAAGCCTTTAAAATCCATGCTTTTTAAACTCTCTTTAAAAACCTTAACCTTATAGTCTTTATCTTTATCATCGCTAAAAAGGAATTCCGGATTCTTTAATTCCTCCAATAAATCTTCTTTAGCTTTTAAAAAATCGCTTCCATCGTCATTTTCAATCACGCGTGCTAAAGTTTTGAAAAAGATTTCCGCATCGCTGTTTTTAACATTCACAGAATGCGTGAACACGAGCATTAAAGGGTCGTAAAAATAGCCTTCTGTTTTATAGCGTTTTTGCATGCCCAAAAGCAACA
Organism: Helicobacter pylori; assembly: GCF_001998165.1. Taxonomy (GTDB): domain Bacteria; phylum Campylobacterota; class Campylobacteria; order Campylobacterales; family Helicobacteraceae; genus Helicobacter; species Helicobacter pylori_DL. Next base: position 13,674 of record NZ_MTWR01000002.1, read on the forward strand.
ACGCCTTTAAAAGAGCGATCTCTTTTTCCCTATCGTTTAAATCTTTTAATTCCTTAAAAGCGTTTAAGTTGTTTTTCTTCAATAAAACAGACTCTTTACCATAGCCAAGTTTCACCCACTCGCCCACGCTTAAATTATACACCGCAGTGATGAGATCGCTCTCTTCAGTGAAAGTGGCGCTGAAATTGAATAAAAACCCTTTTAAAGACAGCAGGCTAAAAATAGCCTGTCTTTTGCTTTCAGACTTGTTCCCCTTATGCGCTTCATCTAAAATCACATAATTTTCCCCATTATCCCAATAATCCTTATAATTTAAAAGGTTTTCCTTGCTTTCTTCATCATTCATTAAATCCGCGCGGTAATAAAAAAGAACGATTTCTTTCATTAAAGAATCTTTTGGAGAGTGGTAAAAATCCTTATTAGTAACGCTTTTAAGGCTTTTGAAATCAATTTGTTTAAAATAGTCCTTATTGCGGTTGTATTTTTCAATTTCTTTTTCAAATTGCTTGATTAAATGCTCGTTCGCGCTAAAAAACATGATATTTTTCTTAGGGATCAAACCCATTCTTATAGCCACGCTTAAAAGCTCTACCAGTTTGATAATGACAATCGTTTTACCGCTCCCTGTGGCCATGTAAAAGGCCAAGCGGTTGATAAAATTTTCAAAACTTACGCAATGATTTTCTACCTTAAAATGGCTCTTTAACAAAGGATTGAGTTTCTTTTTAGCGAAATCGCAATTGGCGAATGAATAATGCTTTTGATAAAACGCGTAAAATTCTTTTTTATCTTCTTTGAAATCCCTAAAATAAGCAATAAGCACTCTAAAAGCGTTGATCAAAGCTTGCTGTTGGTAATCTAAAAGCTCCTTATTATTATCAAAGCTTTTAAAGTCCAGCATTTCTAACGGCTCGTTAATCTCGTTAATATTCAATTCCTCTTCAGCGAGTTTTTGAGCGACAAAAATTTCATTATCGGTGGTTAAATCTTTTTTCTTTGCCATGATTTTTCCTTACCAAATGAGCGCTTCTTTTAAGGCTTTTAAGATTTCTACTTCTTTATCATTCCCTTTAAATTTCACCACTTTTTCATTGAAAAACTCCACTCCAACGCCGTGTAAATTTTCTAAAGTTTCCTTAATATCCACGCCCATTTTTTCTAGCGCTTCTATATTGAGCGTGTAAGATTCGTTTTTACGCTCCACTAAATCGCTGTATTGTTCATCATACGCTAGGGGTTTGTCGTTGTCTTCATACTTGATTTTTCTTAAAATCTCTTCATAGCTTTCCAATTCATAAACTTTGATCACCCCACCTTTATTAAATTCTTTAAGCGCGCCGCTTTTAAAACCGCCTATAACCTTTTTAAGGCGAGGCAAAATCACGCGCTCAAAATGCTCCCCCATTTCAACACCGATATACTTCCTCTTCAACTTGTGCGCCACCGCGCAAGTCGTCCCGCTCCCAGCGAAAAAATCACACACGATAGAGTTTTCGTTACTGCTCGCTTTGATTACTCTTTCTAGCAATTTTTCCGGTTTTTGGGTTAAATTTTCATCACTTTTTACCCTTTCGGTTGAAGTAGAACCGATGATAGCTATATTCCATAAAGTATCTACATAACGCTCATGAGATAATTCATAAATAACCTTACCATTTTCATCTCTTGCTCTCATATTTTTACCATCTCGCCCTTCTCGTTTGCTTAAAAGGACTGGCTCGCTTCTTGGCTCTTTTTGTCTATAGAAAATATATTCTTCACCTTTAGAATAATTTAAAATTGTTTCGGTATTTTTAGCAAAACTATTACCACTGTTTGCCATTTTATTAGAGTAATACCATATAACCTCGTTCCTAAAATTTTCTTTACCAAAAATATCATTAAGTAGCATACGCCCCAAATAATTCGCATTGTTATCCAAATGTAAAAAGAAGCTCCCTTGAGGGCTTAAAAAATCATAAGCGAGTTGCAAGCGGTTATGCATAAGGCTTAGCCATGTGCTATCTTGAAACCTGTCTATGTAAGCAAAATCGCTACCGGTATTAAAGGGCGGATCAATGTAAATGCAGTCTATTTTTTCTTTATAGCGGTTTTTGAGAGAGTTTAGGGCTTGGTAGTTTTCGCTTTTAATGAGCGTGCCATTGATTTCATCTTCGCTGAATAAGCTTTTAACCTCTTCTTCTAAATCTTTAAAATAGAGGGTGTCTAGGGGCAAGAACTCGTTTTTTAAAAGATTGTCTGTGGTTGTTAAATTCAAGTCTTGCCATTCTTGGACTTGTTTGGGGTAGTTTTTGTGGTTTGTGATTTTACTCAAATCGTAGTTTTTAGCTTTGAGTTTGTCTAAGCTTACAATGAAATGCGAGTTCAATACAAAGCGAGGTTTGTTCCAAATCTTACAAAGTTCGTTTTCAAATTCGCTCACTAACAAAATCACTTCTAAAGCCACTTCTTTAATAACGTTGATCTCATTCAGGCGTTTAGCATCAAATGCAGTCATTTCTTTAAAAAGGTATTCAAACAAATACAAATCCAACTGCTCTTTTAAAAACCCTAGCGCGTTTTTATGGATAAAATAATCCATACTGCCTTGCTTTTTGAATTTGACAAACGCTTTTTTTAAAATTTCTTCACCAATTTCAACGCCTTGATTGAAACAATCTTTTAGGATTTCATTCGTTTTTGTTTGATTCCCCTTGCTGCTGAGCGTAACGCTAAAGTTTAGGGTGTTAGTTTTTGTGTCTGTATCTTTTAGAGTAAAGACTAAATCTATTTTTTCATTATTCTTTTTACTTTCCAATGAAGAAGTGTCAAAATTAAAAAGAATGTTTTCTAATTCAAAGCAAAAATCCTTATAGATCGTTTCGCTTTTCACGTAATAAAGATCTTTAGTCTTATAAAATAAGGCGGTGTCTTTTTTAAGGGAGCATTTTTCATAACCGCTTTTAGTGTAAAGATTATCATAAAGGGGCGTGTCGTTGAAATAAATCCCTCCATTAGCGCTGAAATAACGCTTGAAAAAGCTATAGAGTTTGTCAAACAATTCTTCTTTGAGATCGTTGTTGTCTTGGCATTTTGAATCAATGAGTTTTTTTAATTCTTGTTTTTTATGGTGGTAATATTGGCTTTTAGCCTTCATGAGGTTGATCATGCCATTTTTGATGGCTCTAGGGCTAGAATCTAAAAGGCTTTCTGGCTTGTCTTCAATCTTAACGCCTATGAAAAGGTTTTCTAAAACTTCATAAAATTGCGCTTCGTTCGTTTTCATTATAACGCTCCTTAAAAAACCAGTATTATAACAAAGCCCACCCATTAAGCGCTACAATACCCCCATGCAAAAAAAGATTTTTTACTAGAAGACGATTACCTTTTAAGCGAGAGCGTTAGGGAGTTTGGCTTGTTGAAAATTTAGATTGCTTTGACTGACTCACTTTTTTAAAATACCCCCATTTCATTGTAAAATTATCTCTGTGAAACCCATTGAAGTTTAATAAAAGGTAAAAATAAGATTGAATATCAATAAAGTGTTTTATCATAGCAGCACCAACATGAATGAAGTGCCAGATAATAGCGTGGATTTGATCATCACAAGCCCGCCTTATTTCAACATCAAAGATTACGCAAAAAATGGCACACAAGATTTACAGCATTCAGCCCAACATGTTGAAGATTTAGGGGCGTTAGAAAAATATGAAGATTATCTTTTAGGTCTTTTAAAAGTTTGGCTTGAGTGTTACAGAGCGTTAAAACCCAATGGTAAGCTATGCATCAATGTGCCTTTAATGCCCATGCTTAAAAAGGTTTTAAACACGCACTATAACCGCCATATCTTTGATTTGCATGCTGATATTCAGCGCTCCATTTTGCATGATTTAAATAATACGCTAGAAAACAAGCCTAAAATGTTCTTACTAGATGTCTATATTTGGAAACGCGCCAATCCTACTAAAAGATTGATGTTTGGGAGCTACCCTTATCCTAGAAATTTTTATGCGCAAAATACTATAGAATTTATCGGCGTGTTTGTCAAAGACGGCAAGCCCAAACAACCCACAGAAGAGCAAAAAGAACAAAGCCAATTGACTCAAGAGGAATGGGTGGAATTTACTAAACAAATTTGGGAAATCCCAATCCCTAATAAAAACGATATTGCTTTTGGTAAGCATGCGGCTTTGATGCCGGCTGAATTAGCAAGGCGTTTGATTAGATTGTATAGTTGCGTGGGCGATGTGGTTCTAGATCCATTTAGCGGGAGCGGGACAACCTTAAGAGAAGCAAAGCTTTTAAAAAGAAATTTTATAGGTTATGAACTCTATGAAAATTATAAGCCCTTGATTGAGCAAAAATTAGGAAACTTGTTTGATTTTGAATAAGATTTATATAGAAGATGTTTTCACATTCTTAGACAAATTAGAAGATAAAAGCGTTGATTTAGCCATTATTGATCCTCCTTACAATCTTAAAATTGCTTCATGGGATAGTTTTAAGAATGATGAAGAGTTTTTAACATTTTCTTACGCTTGGATTGATAAAGTGCTACCCAAAATCAAAGACACAGGGAGTTTTTATATCTTTAATACCCCCTTTAATTGCGCTTTATTTTTAGCGTATTTGCGCCAAAAAAAAGTGCATTTTTTAAATTTTATCACTTGGGTTAAAAAAGATGGGTTTGCCAACGCCAAAAAGCGTTATAACCATGCGCAAGAAAGCATTTTATTTTATAGCATGCACAAGAAAAACTACACCTTTAATGCCGATGAAGTTCGCACCGCTTATGAATCCACCGAACGCATCAAACATGCTCAAAGTAAGGGGATTTTAAAAAATAACAAACGCTGGTTCCCTAACCCTAAGGGTAAATTATGCCTTGATGTGTGGGAAATCACTTCACAAAGGCATGTTGAAAAAGAGAATGGTAAAATCCTTAAGCCAAAACACCCTAGCATTAAACCTAAAACGCTCATTGAGCGCATGATAAAGGCTAGCTCTAATGAAAACGATTTGATTTTAGATTTATTTAGCGGCAGCGGCATGATTAGCTTAGTGGCTAAAAGTTTAGGGCGTAATTTTATAGGGTGTGAGAGCCATGCTGAATATGTGCATGAGAGTTTGGAAATGTTTAGGTATAATGAATACAAATAAAAAGGATATTTGACATGCTAAAATTAGAAAAAATTTTGCTAGAAATCACACAGCTTGACCCTAGTAAAGAGTGTTTGAAATTCTTAGCTAATCGCATAAAAAGCTCTGATTATAGGGGCTTACACTTATCCCAACACAATCGTTACGATCAAAATAAAATTAAAACCATTATTCAAGCTATTTTCAATGAAGTGGGAGAGGATTTTTTGCAAATCCGCACCACCGATATGAGCAAACGCCCTAGCAATATCATAGGCGAAGAGGTTTATGCAAAAGTGGTTGATAGTATCTGCAAGTCTGAAATGTCTCAAGACAACTTAAGAAACAAGAATCAAGTAACCCAAGATAGCTTGAGAAAAAATCTTTTTGTAGATATGCATAGAATGGGGTTGATTGAGCGATACAATAAAAATAAGGAACCTACAAACCCCTACATTCAAAGCAATATTAAATATATCAGTTTAACTCCCTTATCTATAGAATTTTTAAACGCACAAGATTTGTTAAGAAAAAATTTTTGTTACACGCAAGCTTTAGAAAACCTTTTGCAAGGTTTTGGAGCAGAATGCAGAGAGATAATGATAGAGCTTGACAATCATTATTTAGACATTGAAGAAATGATGTTTTTTGTTACATTTTTAAATATTGAAAATTTTACTAGAAGTGAAATTATAGAATATGTTAGAGAGTATAGGAGTTTAAGCCGTATCCAAAAAGAAAAATTAAAAGAGTTAGTGCAAAATTATTGCAACCCTAACCATTTTAACGGGAACAAGTTAGACAAGAGAGACTATCATAATTGGAAAAATCAAGCCCAACAAATTTTTAGCTTGCTAGAACAAAGCGTGTTTTTTGAAACCAATAAAGAGAGGCTTATTTTAAAAACGCTCAATGAAGAAAGCAAACAAAACGATAAAAAGCTCAAACGCTCCATTAAAGAAAAAGCCCTTTATTTTGAAAAACATGGCGTTAAAAAAGAAAAGGGTTTTGAGTTGCACCATATTGTGCCTTTATGCTTGGCTCGCTCTGTAGAAGAGTTTGATCTTTTGGATAAATGGGAAAATTTAATCTATATTGACGCTTTTAACCATGCGAAGATATCTCAAACGCAAAATAAACATATTTGTTTGTATTTTGAAAATTGCGATGTGATTTTATCTAAAGGCTTAAAAGAAGAACAAGAAAGCCTTTATTTTGCTTACATTGAAAATGTGTTATATAAACTTGATTTACAAAACACCATGTTGGAATACAATAAAGATTTATTGCATTCTAAAAACGGCTGATAAAATAAAGCGGTGTCTTTTTAAGGGAGCGTTTTTCATGATCGCTTTTGGTATAAAGGCTATAGAATTAGCGCTACAATACCCCCATGCAAAAAAAGATTTTTTTACTAGAAGACGATTACCTTTTAAGCGAGAGTATTAGGGAGTTCTTGGAGCATTTAGGCTATGAAGTGTTTTGCGCTTTTAACGGGAAAGAGGCTTATGAAAGGCTCTCGGTTGAGCACTTTAACCTCTTACTTTTAGACGTGCAAGTGCCTGAAATGAATAGCTTGGAATTGTTTAAGCGCATCAAAAACGATTTTTTAATCTCTACGCCTGTGATTTTTATCACCGCCTTACAGGATAACGCTACTTTAAAAAACGCTTTTAATTTAGGAGCGAGCGATTATTTGAAAAAGCCTTTTGATTTAGACGAATTGGAAGCGCGCATTAAAAGGTTTTTCAATGATGATCCTATAGAAATTATGCCTAACGTTTTTTATCACCAAAATTGCTTGAGTGTCAGGGGCAAAAAAGAGATCTTGCCTCCCAAAACCGCCCAACTTTTAGAATACTTTTTAGAGCATAAGGGGCAAATCATCAGCTCTCAAGCGTTAGAAAACAACTTGTGGGAGCAAGCGATTGATGATTCCACCTTACGCACTTACATTAAAGTGTTGCGCAAGCTTTTGGGTAAAAATTGCATAGAAACGCATAAGGGGGTGGGCTATCGCTTTAACCCACTATGAAAAAAAATCCCTTAAAATCTTTTTAGGGACTTATTTAGGCTCTTCGTTTGTGTTAATGCTAGTGATTAGCGTTTTAGCGTTTAACTATGAAAAAAACGAAAAAATCAAAATGATACGCATGGACATGGACAAAATGGCTTCTAAGATCGCTAGCGAAGTGATTGCCTTGCACATGCAAACGCATGCAGATTATCAAAACGCTTTAAACGCCCTGATTTCACGCTATAAAGACGCTTCCATGGCGCTTTTTGATAGTAAAAAGCGTGTTTTATATTCCAATATCCCTGAAAGCGCGGATTTGATTAAAAACCATAAAGAGGCGGGCTTTTTTAATTTTAAGGGGGAATATTACTTATTCAGCGATGAAACTTTCGCCCATTTAGGCGTGGCTAAAATGCTTTTTAAAAATTCTAAACCCCTTCATTTTTCTTCTTTGTATCGCAATATTGTTTTAGTGTTTGTCATAGCGTTTTTATGCGTGATAGGGGTTTCTGTGTTTTTGGGGCGTTTGTTTTTAAAGCCCATTAGGAATGAAATCACTCGCATCGATCATTTTTTAAAAAACACCACGCATGAATTAAACACCCCCATGAGCGCTTTAGTCTTGTCTTTAAAAACCTTAGAAGACAGCCAACAACACCGCCGCATTAAAATCGCTATCCAGCGCATGAGCTTTTTATACCGCTCGCTCTCTTATTTAGTGATGCAAGACATTGAGCGCGAATCCTTTGTGCTTTTAGACTTAAAAGCCCTAATTATCAAAGAAAACACGCTTTTTAGCGAGATGATAGACTACCACAAGCTGGAATTTAAAAGCGATCTAGTGGGAGTGGAATTTAAGGCTAAAGAGCAGGATTTCATTTCGCTTTATAGCAATTTGCTCATGAACGCGATCAAATACAGCGTCATGCATGGGTATATCCACATAGAGCTAACGCCTGAGTTTTTGAAAGTGAAAAATTTAGGGTATGAAATCCCTAAAGACAAGATCACAGAATTAAGCGTTCGTTACGCGCGTTTCAATTCTAGCGTGTTGGGTTATGGTATAGGGTTAGATTTGGTGAAAAAAGTGTGCGAAAAGTATAAAATGCGTTTAGAAATTCATAGCGAACCCTCTTTAAAAGGATCGTTTTACGAAAATTCGTTCTGTATTCATTTTCAAGGATAAAGATGCTTTCAGTGTATGAAAAAGTGAATGCCCTAGACAAAAGGGCGATTGAAGAATGGCTTTTAAGCGAAGACATTTTAATGGAAAACGCCGCTATGGCTTTAGAAAGGGCGGTTTTACAAAACGCTTCTTTAGGCGATAAGGTCATTATCCTTTGTGGGAGTGGGGATAACGGAGGCGATGGCTATGCGTTAGCCAGGCGTTTAGCGGGGCGTTTTAAAACGCTAGTCTTTGAAATGAAACCAGTCAAAAGCCCCATGTGCCAATTGCAAAAAGAAAGGGCTAAAAAAGTAGGGGTAGTCATCAAAGCATGGGAAGAAAAGAATGAAGATTTAGAATGCGATGTGTTAATAGATTGCGTGGTGGGGAGTAACTTTAAGGGCGAATTAGAGCCGTTTTTAAACTTTGAAAGCCTTTCTCAAAAAGCGCGCTTTAAAATCGCTTGCGATATTCCTAGCGGAATCGATTCTAAAGGCAGGGTGGATAAGAGGGCGTTTAAGGCGGATTTGACTATCAGCATGGGCGCTATTAAGTCATGCTTATTAAGCGATAGGGCTAAAGACTATATAGGGGAATTGGAAGTGGGGCATTTAGGGGTTTTTAATCAAATTTATGAGATCCCAACAGACACTTTTTTACTGGAAAAAAGCGATTTGAAACTGCCCTTAAGGGATAAAAAAAACGCTCATAAAGGCGATTACGGGCATGCACACATTCTTTTAGGCAAGCATAGCGGGGCTGGATTATTGAGCGCATTAAGCGCGTTAAGCTTTGGATCTGGGGTGGTGAGCGTTCAAGCGTTAGAATGCGAGATAACTTCCAGTAACAAGCCTTTAGAATTGGTTTTTTGTGAAAATTTCCCTAACCCATTGAGCGCGTTCGCTCTTGGCATGGGGTTAGAAAATATTCCAAAGGATTTTAACAAGTGGCTTGAATTAGCCCCATGCGTTTTAGACGCGGGCGTTTTTTACCATAAAGAGGTGTTGCAAGCCTTAGAAAATGAAGTCGTTTTAACCCCTCACCCTAAAGAGTTTTTATCGTTGTTAAAATTAGTGGGGATCAATATAAGCATGCTAGAATTACTAGACAATAAACTAGAAATCGCAAGGGATTTTTCTCAAAAATACCCCAAGGTGGTTTTGCTTTTAAAAGGGGCTAATACCCTAATCGCTCATCAAGGGCGAATTTTTATCAACAATTTAGGGAGCGTGGCTTTAGCCAAAGCAGGGAGTGGCGATGTGTTAGCGGGACTGATTGTAAGCCTACTTTCTCAAAACTACACGCCTTTAGACGCCGCTATTAACGCAAGTTTAGCGCACGCCCTAGCGGGTTTGGAATTTAAGAACAATTACGCTTTAACGCCCCTAGATTTGATAGAAAAGATCAAACGATTATAAAAGGATAAAAATGGATCATTTAAAGCATTTGCAGCAATTGCAAAACATTGAAAGGATCGTGCTTTCAGGCATTGTGTTGGCCAATCATAAGATTGAAGAGGTCCATAGCGTTTTAGAGCCTAGCGATTTTTACTACCCGCCTAACGGCTTGTTTTTTGAAATCGCTTTAAAACTGCATGAAGAAGATTGCCCCATTGATGAGAACTTTATCCGCCAAAAAATGCCTAAAGACAAGCAGATCAAAGAAGAAGATCTGGTCGCTATTTTTGCGGCAAGCCCTATAGATAATATTGAAGCCTATGTGGAAGAGATTAAAAACGCTTCCATTAAACGAAAACTTTTTGGCTTGGCTAACACCATTAGAGAGCAAGCTTTAGAAAGCGCGCAAAAATCCAGCGATATTTTAGGCACTGTGGAGCGAGAAGTCTATGCGTTATTGAATGGCAGCACGATAGAGGGCTTTAGGGATATTAAAGAAGTGCTTGAAAGCGCAATGAATCTCATTACAGAAAACCAAAGAAAAGGGAGTTTAAAAGTTACCGGTATACCGACTGGCTTTGTCCAATTGGATAATTACACGAGCGGTTTTAATCAAGGGAGTTTAGTCATTCTAGGGGCAAGGCCGTCTATGGGTAAAACCAGTTTGATGATGAACATGGTCTTATCCGCACTCAATGACGATAGGGGGGTAGCGGTTTTTAGTTTGGAAATGTCTGCGGAGCAACTCGCTTTAAGGGCGTTATCGGATCTCACTTCTATCAACATGCATGATTTAGAAAGCGGGAGGCTTGATGATGATCAATGGGAAAATTTAGCCAAATGCTACGATCACCTTTCGCAAAAAAAACTCTTTTTCTACGATAAAAGTTATGTGAGGATAGAGCAAATCCGCTTGCAACTGCGAAAGCTTAAATCCCAACACAAGGAATTGGGTATCGCTTTTATTGACTATTTGCAGCTCATGTCAGGGAGTAAAGCCACTAAAGAACGCCATGAGCAAATCGCTGAAATTTCAAGGGAGCTTAAAACTTTAGCCAGAGAATTAGAAATCCCTATCATAGCGTTAGTGCAACTCAACCGCAGCTTAGAAAACCGAGACGATAAACGGCCCATTCTTTCGGATATTAAAGACAGCGGGGGGATTGAACAAGACGCTGATATTGTTTTATTTTTATATAGAGGCTATATCTATCAAATGAGGGCTGAAGACAACAAAATAGACAAGCTCAAAAAAGAAGGCAAGATTGAAGAGGCGCAAGAGTTGCATTTAAAAGTTAATGAAGAAAGGCGTATCCACAAGCAAAATGGCAGCATTGAAGAGGCTGAAATCATCGTGGCTAAAAACAGGAATGGGGCTACAGGAACGGTTTATACGCGCTTTAACGCTCCTTTCACGCGCTATGAAGACATGCCTATGGATTCTCATTTAGAAGAGAGACAAGAAACTAAATTTGAAATACCCACAACTTGAAAGATAAAACTTTTCAGGGGGCGTTTGATTTGCTTTCAACCCCCAAAGAATACTTATGGTGTGGGGTTGTTTTAAGCCTTTTATTGGCGATTAACCTTTATTTAGAATACTTGAATCACCAAAAGCTTGATTTTTCAAAACCTACAAGCCTGAGTGCTCAAATCTTATTACAATACCCTAAGACTAAAGATCAAAAAACCTATTTTGTCTTAAAACTCCAATCAAAGGGCATGATCTTTTACACCACCATTAAAGAGCCTTTAAAAAATCTCCAATACCGCCACGCGCAATTTTTTGGCAGGATCAAATCTTGTTCGTTCTTAGAGTCTCTAAAATCATGCTTTTTTCAAACTTATTCTTTTTCTTTAACACGAAAACAAGATTTCAAATCGCATTGGCGCCATTTCATTGACAGCGCTCATTCCAACGCTTTGGTGGGTAATTTGTATCGAGCTTTATTTATAGGGGATAGCTTGAATAAAGACTTGAGAGACAGGGCTAACGCGCTAGGGATCAACCACTTACTAGCCATTAGCGGGTTTCATTTAGGGATTTTGAGTGCGAGCGTGTATTTTCTTTTCTCTCTTTTTTATACCCCCTTACAAAAACGCTATTTCCCTTACAGGAACGCTTTTTATGATATAGGGGTTCTGGTGTGGGTTTTTTTGCTAGGGTATTTATTGCTGTTAGATTTTTTACCCTCTTTTTTCAGGGCGTTTTTAATGGGCTTATTAGGGTTTTTGGCATGCTTTTTTGGGGTAAGGATTTTGAGTTTTAAGCTTTTGATTTTAGCGTGCTGTATCGCCATAGCGTTACTCCCTAAATTGCTTTTTAGCGTGGGGTTTTTGCTTTCTGTTTGTGGGGTGTGGTATATCTTTTTGTTTTTAAAACACACTCAAATTTTTTTTAAAGATTCTTCTTTTTTAAAGCGATCGTTTCAAGCGATCGCTTTAAGCGTGTTAGTGTTTTTGAACATGCTCATTATCGCGCATGCCTTTTTCCCTATGTTTTCGCCCTACCAGCTCTTTAGCATTCCTTTAGGCTTGATTTTTATCGTGTTTTTCCCTTTGAGTTTGTTCTTGCATGCGGTGGGTTTAGGGTCTTTATTGGATCATTTTTTAAGCATGCCTTTAACCATCCCAACGATTTCAATCTCTTCGCCCTTATGGCTTTTAGGGGTGCATTTGTTTTTAACGATTTTAAGCACGCGTTTCTTTAAAGTTTATTTAAGCATGAATGTTTTAAGCACAGGCTTTTTCTTGTATTGTTGCTATCAATATATTATAATGCCTAGCTTAATTGTAGGTTAGAAAAGTCATTTTATTAGGGATCAAATAATTGCTTAAAAAAATCACGCACCAAATCAAAGCTTTAAGCGAGTTGGTCGCATTAGAGCATACGATATTTTCTAGCATGTTTTTACTCATGGCTATGGTCATAAGCTCCTATCAAAAAAATCAAACGCTCTTTTTTGGCTTAGAAACCTTAATCCTTTGTTTTTTAGCCTTATTAGGGGCAAGAAACTTCGCTATGGGGTTTAACCGCTTGGTGGATAGGGATATTGATAAGGATAACCCAAGGACGAAAAACCGCCCGAGCGTGGATGGCAGAATCAGCGTTAAAGGCATGGTGGTTTTTAGCGCTTCAAACGCTCTTTTATTCGTGGGGGTGAGTTATTTCATCAACCCTTTAGCGTTCAAGCTTTCGTTACCTTTTTTAATCATTTTGGGGGGGTATTCGTATTTCAAGCGCTTTTCTTCTTTGGCGCATTTCATCGTGGGCTTGGCTTTGGGTTTGGCCCCCATTGCGGGAAGCGTGGCGGTTTTAGGAGCGATCCCTTTATGGAATGTCTTTTTGGCTTTAGGGGTGATGTTATGGGTGGCTGGGTTTGATTTGCTCTATTCTTTACAAGATATGGAGTTTGATAAAGAAAGGGGCTTGTTTTCCATTCCTAGTAAATTAGGGGAAAAATGGTGTTTGAATCTTTCAAGGCTCTCACACCTTGTAGCGCTAATCTGCTGGCTTTGTTTCGTGAAATGCTATCATGGGGGGCTTTTTGCGTATTTAGGCTTAGGGGTTTCAGCCTTGATCTTACTCTATGAGCAGATTTTAGTCGCTAGAGATTATAAAAACATCCCTAAAGCCTTTTTTGTGAGTAATGGCTATTTGGGGGTGGTGTTTTTTATTTTTATCGTCTTTGATGTGGGGTTTAAGCATGCATGAGTTGGTTTTAAGATCCCAAGCTTTAGGGTTTGAAACGCGCTTAGTCCAATGCGATTTATCGTTCTCTTATGAAAGGTTTATTTCTAAAAGTAAACGCTCTTTAGCGGTATTAGAAGAATTTGATTGGTTAAATTCTGGCTTTGATTTTTCACGCTTGAACGTTGAAAATGACACTCTGGAATTGCTCAAAGCGCTGTATTTCAAGCTAGAAAAATTAGAGAGCTTGCTTTTAAAAGAAAATTTGCTTGAATTGGAGCAAAATAACCGCATCATCGCTTTAGGGCATGGGCTTATTTGCTTAAAAAAACAAAGCCTAATAGCGCCTCAAACTTACTATGGGCGTTGTGTGTTAGAGGGGAAAATCCTAGCCTTTTTTGGCGTGGCAAGGGATAAAGATTTTTTAGAAATCACTCGCATGCACGCCTTAGACATCAAGCGTTATGATTCTTTTATTGTTGATAGCGAAAGAAAAGGCTTGAAATTATGAACGGGAGCAATCATGTTATCTTCTAATGATTTGTTTATGGTCGTTTTAGGAGCGATTTTATTGGTGTTGGTGTGCTTGGTGGGGTATTTGTATCTTAAAGAGAAAGAGTTTTACCATAAAATGAGGCGTTTAGAAAAAACCTTAGACGAATCCTATCAAGAAAATTATATCTATTCTAAGCGTTTGAAAGAATTAGAGGGGCGTTTGGAAGGCCTTTCTTTAGAAAAGAGCGCTAAAGAGGATAGCTCATTAAAAACGACCCTTTCACACCTTTATAACCAGTTGCAAGAAATCCAAAAATCCATGGACAAAGAGCGCGATTATTTAGAAGAAAAAATCATTACTTTAGAAAACAAATTCAAAGACATGGGGCATTATGCCGCTAGCGATGAGATCAATGAAAAACAGGTTTTGAAAATGTATCAAGAGGGTTATAGCGTGGATTCTATCTCTAAAGAGTTTAAAGTGAGTAAGGGCGAGGTGGAATTTATATTGAACATGGCAGGGTTAAAATGGTAGCTTTAAGCAACGCTCTTTCAAGGGTTTTTGGCTCTGTGGCTGGCTATGAATTCCCTTCTTTTATCCAAAAAGGCATCAACGCTCTTTATGTTAAGATCTTTAAAATTGATTTGAGCGAGTTTGAGCCTTTGGAAAATTACAAGAGCTTGAACGCCCTTTTCACGCGCTCCTTAAAAAAAGAACGGCCCTTTGACAAAGCCCCTAATGTTTGCATTGCGCCTTGCGACGCTTTGATCACCGAATGCGCTTTTTTAGACAACGATACCGCCCTACAGATTAAAGGCATGCCCTATAAGGCGCATGAATTAGTGGGCGAAATCAACCCCTTAAGGCTTTCTTTTTTCTATGTGAATTTTTACCTTTCGCCCAAAGATTACCACCACTACCACGCCCCTTGCGATTTAGAAATTTTAGAGGCTCGTTATTTTGCGGGGAAATTACTACCGGTCAATAAACCCTCATTAAACAAAAACAACAATCTGTTTGTGGGCAATGAAAGGGTGGTGCTTGTTGCAAAAGACATTCAAGGCAATAGGTTGTATTTTGTAGCGGTGGGGGCGTTAAATGTGGGTAAAATGCGTTTCAATTTTGATAAGAATATCCAAACTAACGCTAAAGTCCGTTTCACGCAAACCTACTCTTATAACCCCCCCATTAAGGTTAAAAAGGGGGATAATTTAGGGAATTTTGAAATGGGCTCTACGATCGTTTTATTCATTCAAAACACCGCTTTTAAAGATTTGAAAGAAAAAAGCGTGAAGTTTGGGGAAAGTATAGGGGAATTTCATGCCAACTGATTTAAAAACTTCTATTGTGGAATTATTGAACGATTTAGACGCGCTTTTAGTGGCTCATTTCTATCAAAAAGATGAGATTGTAGAATTAGCCCACCACACAGGCGATAGCTTGGAATTAGCTAAAATCGCAAGCCAGAGCGATAAAAACCTCATCGTGTTTTGCGGGGTGCATTTCATGGGCGAGAGCGTGAAGGCCCTAGCCTTTAACAAACAAGTGATCATGCCCAAACTCTCATGCTGCTCTATGGCGAGAATGATAGACAGCCATTACTACGATAGGAGCGTTCATTTATTGAAAGAATACGGCGTTAAAGAATTTTACCCTATCACTTATATCAATTCTAACGCTGAAGTGAAGGCCAAAGTCGCTAAAGATGACGGCGTGGTCTGCACCAGCAGGAACGCTTCTAAGATCTTCAATCACGCTTTAAAACAAAATAAAAAAATCTTTTTTTTACCGGATAAATGCTTGGGGGAAAATCTGGCCCTAGAAAACGGCTTAAAAAGCGCGATTTTAGGCGTAAATAGCCAAGAAGAAATCAAAAACGCTGATGTGATTTGTTACAACGGCTTTTGTTCGGTGCATCAGCTTTTCAAATTAGAAGACATTGAATTTTACCGCCAAAAATACCCGGATATTTTAATCGCTGTCCATCCAGAGTGCGAGCCTAGCGTGGTTTCTAATGCTGATTTTAGCGGATCAACGAGTCAGATCATAGAATTTGTAGAAAAGCTAAGCCCCCATCAAAAAGTCGCCATAGGCACTGAAAGCCATTTAGTCAATCGCTTGAAAGCCAAGCGTAACCATCAAAACACTTTCATTCTTTCTAGCACGCTCGCTCTCTGTCCTACCATGAATGAAACGACTTTAAAAGATTTGTTTGAAGTCTTAAAGGCTTATAAAAACCACAGGGCTTACAATGCGATTGAATTAAAAGATGAGGTGGCACATTTAGCCAAACTCGCTTTAACTAAAATGATGGAGTTATCCTAATGGAGATTAAAACTTTTTTAGAATGCGCCTTAAAAGAAGATTTAGGGCATGGGGATTTGTTTGAAAGGGTGTTAAAAAAGGATTTTAAAGCCACAGCCTTTGTTAGGGCTAAACAAGAGGGCGTGTTTTCAGGCGAAAAATACGCTTTAGAGTTGCTTCAAATGACCGGCATTGAATGCGCTCAAACCATTAAAGATAAA
>NZ_MTWR01000020.1:0-45605 GCF_001998165.1 Helicobacter pylori
AAAACGGCACATAAGTGATCGTTGCCACTAAAGCGTTGGGTAAAACATGGTAGAAAATGATTTTTAAATCATTCCCCCCAAGCGCTCTAGCGGCTTTGGTGTAGTCCATATTCCTTGCTTTTAAAAACTCCGTGCGCACGACTTGAGAAAGCCCCATCCAGCTAAAGAGCAAGACTAAAAACAAGATGACAGAAATGGAATTAAAGCTCATTAAGATAGACACAAGCCATTATTTTGAAAAAAAACCAGGCTTGGGGGAGAGAATTGATTATGCGGGGCGTTGCTTCTATAATAAATTCCAAAGAGTGAATGCCATGCTTACAAGCTCGCTCATTCAAAAGCATTTGAAAAAAGAAATAGAAATCGCGCACAATCTCATCTTGCGTAACGATAAGGTGGAAAACATTGTGTTTGATTATAACGGGAGGAACCCGGAGCGTTTTTATCATAAGGCGCAGTTATTGCTTCGTGAGGAAGGTTTTATGAATTTTACCGCTTATAACACGAAGACGCCAGGGCATTTGCATTTGTATGTGCATAAGGGGCATACGGAATTAGGCGAGGGTGAAAGGCTGGTTAAAACTTTGTCTATGAAATTAGCACAAGGGTTGCCTAAAGAATGGAGGGTTTTCCCTAGCAATGAATGGCCTAAGGAATTTAATATTTTAGCTTTACCTTATGAGGTGTTTGCAAAAGAGCGCGGGAGCTCTTGGGCGAAGCATTTATAACCATTTTTGAAAGGATTTTTGATGTCAGAAAAAGAAAGACTGAATGAAGTGATCTTAGAAGAAGAAAATAATGGGGGCGGCACTAAAAAGGTGTTTTTGATCGTGGCTATAGCTATTATCATTTTAGCGGTGCTTTTAATGGTGTTTTGGAAAAGCACGAGAGTCGCTCCTAAAGAGACTTTTTTACAAACCGATAGTGGCATGCAAAAAATAGGCAACACTAAAGACGAGAAAAAAGACGATGAGTTTGAAAGCTTGAATATGGATTCTCCCAAACAAGAAGACAAGTTAGACAAAGTGGCGGATAATGTTAAAAAACAAGAAAATGATGCGTTTAACATGCCCGTTCAAACCGATCAAACTCAAACGGAGATGAAAACAACAGAAGAAAGACAAGAATCTCAAAAAGAATTAAAAGCTGTTGAGTCTATTCCCATGAGCACTCAAAAAGAATCTCAGGCTATGGCTAAAAAAGAAACCCCCCATAAAAAGCCTAAAGTAGCGCCAAAAGATAAAGAAGCGCATAAAGATAAAGTTAAGCATGCAGCTAAAAAAGAGCCTAAAGTTAAAAAAGAAGCCCATAAAGAAGTTTCTAAGAAAGCTAATTCTAAAACCAATCTTACTAAAGGGCATTATTTGCAAGTGGGGGTTTTTGCACACACGCCCAACAAAGCCTTTTTACAAGAGTTTAATCAATTCCCCCATAAAATTGAAGATAGGGGGGCTACTAAACGCTACCTTATAGGCCCTTATAAGAGCAAGCAAGAAGCCTTAATGCATGCTGATGAAGTCAGCAAAAAGATGACTAAACCGGTTGTCATAGAAGTGCGGTAGGGGTTTGGGCTAAAAATTCTTATTTTTTCTTGGGCGTTTTTAACGGATCGCCCAAGCGCCAAAACGATGGGGTAGCTTACTCCATCGGCTCGGATAATTTTAACAGAGAATCAAGATAAGCAGATTTTTTTGATCAATATACCTATTTGGTCTTTGAGGAATTCAGATAATTCTTGCGTTTGAATTCAGCCTTAAAGAGCATTCATTCGTTAAAAGTATTTGTTTGTTGTTTGAAAACTACGAAGCGTTTAAATTTTGTAAAATTATTGCTTGCTGTTTGATAACCCATAACTCTCCAAAGAAGAGAGCGGTTTGAAACTAGCTTTATGGGTGCGATGGTGGGGCTAGAAGCAAGAGAGCAAGCGTGCTCACGCTTCTTTAATCTCACGCTTAGTGGGTGGCGAAATCCTTAAAAAAGGTGTTGATCAGCCATTTTTCCATTTCATCATTCCTTTCTATCAAAACCTTTTTGTTGAAACCTTTTGCATTAAAGCGCCTGTTGAAAGGGATCTCACTACTTTTGTAGATTTCATCTTTTTCATACAGATTCTCATCTTTTGCTTTACTATTGAGCGGTTTTTCTAGGGAGATGAGGTTGCCGTATGTGTCAATATAATCTTCGAGATCTTTCTTGCTTTCAAAACCAAGATCTCTGATCTTATTGTTGGATCTCTGTTCTAATAAATTGGTGGGGATGATGTGCTCTTTTTCTTGGGAGAATTGCTTCCCAGGGATCAATTTTTTGAGATCGGCAAGACCCATCTTCCTGGCAGTTCTTTTCAAAGAAGACATAGTGGAAGCATGATGAGTTGGATGCGTTGTTTACAGACTGCCAAGAAGCCGACTCTATATCTTTTCTGCATTGGGCGATCATCTTGCTTTTCAATC
Organism: Helicobacter pylori; assembly: GCF_001998165.1. Classification (GTDB taxonomy): domain Bacteria; phylum Campylobacterota; class Campylobacteria; order Campylobacterales; family Helicobacteraceae; genus Helicobacter; species Helicobacter pylori_DL. Next base: position 2,451 of record NZ_MTWR01000020.1, read on the forward strand.
CCTCTTTGCCCTTTTCAAGATACTCCTCAATCAGATTATAAGCCACTGAATCCGCTCCTTTGCGACCTTTGGAAAGCAAGATATAGGTTTTGGCAAAGAGTCTCAGCGTTACATCGTCTAGCTCGTTGTTGATTTTCAGGCGGATGAGCGAATTGAAAAAAAACGGGTTGATCGTGTTGATGAGCATGACCTTAAAGGTGGTTGGGTTGGTGTCAATCTCGCTCAATAGATCAAGGAAAGCCTGATAGAAATTTTTCAAATCGCTGACATAGGATTGGATGAAATTTTTCAACTTGCTTTTTCTAACTTCTTTTAACTTATCCTTGAGTTGTTCGTATGTGTCTTCTGTGCTTGTTTTGTAGTGCCCTAAAAACCCGATCCCATCAAATTTTTGACTCCCTGCGTGGTAACGGAAGATATCGCCTTCATCAAACTTTGGGCCTCCAACGCTGGAGATGTGGTTGCTCTTTTTGATCTTGGCAAAGATCTTAAAGATCTCTCCAAAATGATCGTTGATGAACTGGTCTAGCCCCCTTTTCCCATCGCAAAAAGTGTTGGAGTAATAGATGAGGAGGGATTTTAGTTTGTCTAGCAAGAGGAGAGGCACGCCTCTGTCATTCACGCTCTGAAAGGTTCTGATGGCTCTTCTAGGATCGGGCTCTTCAAGCCGCATCAAAACCATTTCCAACAGTGCCTCTAAACGCTCATTCACTTCTTCTTCACTCAATTTGCTGACTTTGTCCAAGATGGCCTTCAAAACCTCAAAGAGATTTTGCTTACCCTAAGGTGTCTGCATCTTTTTCACAATGGCTGATATTCCCCTTTTCTGCCGCTTCCAAGAGCGCTTTGAAGAAGCTTTGGTTTTTAAGGGGCGACTTCTAATTTTAATTCCCCCTTTTGGTATAGATATTTTCTTGTCTCTTGCTTGTCTTTCTCATTTTGATCGTTCGCCAAGACATGCAAGAGCATGAAGATGGTGGTCGTTCGTTGCTGGCCGTGTCATACAATTTTTTGTTGTCTTCATTCTTAGCGACAACCATGGTGCCTATAAAATGCCCTTGACCCTTTTTGTTGACTATCGCTTCTTCTAGGTCTTCTCACAGATCCCTAAAGTTTTTGTCTTTCTAAGCGTAATCCCTCTGATAGTTGGGGATGCTGTATCCTTCCGCTTGAAAGATCTCTTTTAATAGTGGTTTTCATTCACTTCTCCTTTGTTGCATGCAGCAGTCAAATTTATACCATAAATACCATAAGAATGGCTTGAAATTTCACTCCATCAAGGCGTTCTATTAGCTATAATCAAGGGTTTAAAAAAGACATAATCCTTAAAAAAGAGTTTGAACATGTTAGAAAAATTGATTGAAAGAGTGTTGTTTGCCACTCGTTGGTTGCTAGCCCCTTTATGCATTGCCATGTCGTTAGTGTTGGTGGTTTTAGGCTATGTGTTCATGAAAGAGTTGTGGCACATGCTAAGCCACCTAGACACGATCAGCGAAACGGATTTGGTTTTATCAGCCTTAGGATTAGTGGATTTGTTGTTTATGGCCGGGCTTGTTTTAATGGTGTTGCTCGCCAGTTATGAAAGCTTTGTTTCTAAATTAGACAAGGTGGATGCCAGTGAAATCACTTGGCTAAAGCACACGGATTTTAACGCTTTAAAATTAAAGGTTTCACTCTCCATTGTAGCCATTTCGGCGATTTTCTTGCTCAAACGCTACATGAGTTTAGAAGATGTTTTATCCAGCATTCCTAAGGATGCGCCCCTATCGCATAACCCCATTTTTTGGCAAGTGGTGATTCATTTGGTGTTTGTGTGTTCAGCGCTTTTAGCCGCCGTTACCAATAACATCGCTTTTTCGCAAAATAAAGGGCATTAAAAGTTTTAAAGCTCTCTTTCAGGAAGGACTTTAGACCATTCTTTAATCAAGCGTAAAAAGAAGGACGCATCAGGCGAAGTTTTTTCATGGATTAAAATCCCTTCTTCCACCGCTTCCCAAATAACCCTATGCCGATACACCACCAAATGCCATGATTGTTGGGCATGATCTTTAAGCGACAAACGCACCCTTTTAGCAAAAGACGGGTTGTCAAACAAGACCGCGCTTTCAGTGTTGATGTATGCAGAGCGCGGATCAATATTGAAACTCCCTAGAAGCGTCAAATTGTCATCAAAAACAATCGTCTTGCCGTGTAAGGAATGTTTGGTGCTAAAGCGCCCTTTAATCTGGCGGTTGAAAAAATCGTTTCGTATTTCATAGACATTCGCGCCCATTCGCACTAATTGGTTGCGATACCTTTCCCACGCCCCATAGACCACTATCGCATCAGTAGATGAAAGGGAATTGGTAAGGATGTTCAATTCAATCCCCTTAGAAATTTGATTTTTAAAGATTTTCATCATCTTTTTGCCTGGAATAAAATACGATGAAGCGATAAAAACGGAGTCTTTAGCGTTTTTAAGGGCTTTCTCAAAAGCGATTTTGATAGGCGAATACAAGGGCGTGTCAATTTTTTTGGGCAAATCGGCTAAAAAAATGGCATTCCCATAATAAATGGGGTATTGGTATTTTTGGAAGCGTTCTATAAAATCATTGACTTTTTTTTCAAACTGGTTTTTGTCTTCAGCGCTGATAGGGATTTTTTCATGGAGTTTGGCGATTTCTTTAGCGTTGTTTTTGAGTCTTTTGTGGGTTCTTAGTAATGAAACAGGAATAGAGCGGTGGAATCGCCAATAGCGTTCAAAACTTTCTTTGGCCTTTGAAGCAACCCCCCCAAAAAATAAAGCGTCTAAATCTAAAAAATTCGTGTCTAAATCGTTATCAAAATAATTGTCCCCAATATTACGACCCCCTATAATGACAGCGAAATTATCCACGATGAAAAGCTTGTTGTGCATGCGTTTTTTAATGCGCTCATAATCCGCAAGCATTTCAAAATAGCGCAAGCCTTTATTGCGGATATAGTAGGGGTTAAAAATTTTCACTTCAATGTTTTTATGGAAATTTAAAAGCATAATATCTGAAAAATCTGAATCCAATCCGTTATCATCTAAAAGGATGCGTACTTTTACCCCACGATTGGCCGCATTTAAAAGTTCTTTAGCGATCACTTGAGAGGAAAGATCGTTCTTATAAATATAAGTTTGCATGTCAATGCTTTTTTGGCTCATCCTGATAAGACCCACTCTGTGCAATAAGGCATCAAAGCCATCTTCTAAAAGAATGGCTGCACTATGGTTAGGGTTTTCTTTTAAATTTTTAGCGTACAAGCTCCCAATGGTGGTAGTGTAGGGATCATAAGAGATAGGGGGGCTTGAAATGGGAGTCTTATAGACTAACCCAAAACACCCATTAAAAAAAAAGACGCTTAAAAGGACTAAAAAGATTTTCAAAAACGACCCACTAAAAAGAAGTTAGCGGCTTTTACCCACTTTCAACATTCGGTTACGCAAAGCGGCGATACTGCTCTGCAAGGGTAATTCTTTAGGGCAAGTGTCATGGCAAGCGATCAGGCTCATGCACCCAAAAACACCATCATCATCGCCCACTAACTCATAAAAATCATCATCGCTTCTTTCATCGTGGCTGTCAATCATGAAACGCATGGCTCTGTTCATACCAGCAGCTCCAATGAAATTAGGGCGCATGAGTTTAGTCCCGCAAGAAGCGATACAGCACCCGCATTCAATGCACCTGTCTAGTTCAAAGACTTCTTGGGCTTCATCAGGCTCAATCCTTTTTTCCGGCTTAGTAATATCCACTTCTTCTTTAGAATGCGCCCAGCTTTCCACCCTTTTAGTCATATCTAAAAACCAATCGCCCGTATTCACGCTCAAATCTTTAATGAGCGTAAAACTGGGCATGGGCATGAGCGTAATCACCCCGCTTTCAAAGCTAGAAGTTAGGGTTTTACAAGCCAGTCTCGGTCTCCCATTAACCATCATCGCGCAAGAGCCGCAAATCCCAGCGCGGCACACAAAATCAAAGCTCAAATCTGGATCTTGATGCTCTCTAATGAGGTTTAAAGCGATAAAGAGCGTCATGGATGGCGTTTCTTTCAATTGATACTCTTTAAAATGCGGCTTGCTCACCGCGCTTTGAGGGTCAAATTTTAACACTCTAATTACAATCGTTCGTTCATTATCACTCATGGTGTTCTCCTTTTAAATTAGCGTTGTGTTGGTCTAATAAATCATGGACATTGAAAGAATACAAATGTTCCCCCCTAGCCCTGACTTCTTCATCTTCTAAACGCATGTTCCTGGCTTTGTATTTTTCTTGCAATTCAAAAGGCATGAGCGCATGCTGGACTTCTATCCTGTCTTTTCCAAGCTTTTCTAGTTCTAAAATCGTTTTCAAAATCTCAGCGTCGCGCTCTTCTTTTTTGGGGTGGGGGATGAAATTACCCTTTTTGCCATAGCCCCTAAAATCAGGGCTGATTTCCATTTTCATCACATCTAATTCTTCGTATTCAATCGTGGGCATGTCTTGCTCAGCGTTAGGCCAGCTCGCTAAAGTCCGATTAAGCCATTTTTCATCGTCTCTTTTAGGGTAGTCAATCCTTGTGTGAGCCCCTCTGCTTTCAGTGCGCAGTAACGCTCCTTGAGTGATGCAAAGTGCGAGTTTGAGCATTTTTTTGGTGCGGTAAGCGTCTTCTAATTCAGGGTTATTGTGTAAAACCTTGTTTTTCACGCAAATGTTTTTGGAGCGTGCATAAAGCTCTTGCAATTCTTTAAGGGCTTCTTCTAATTTTTTGCCTTCTCTAAAAACGCCCACTTTTTCATCCATGACTTCTTTCATGCGTTCTCTGATTTCATACACATCTTCCTTGCCTTCATTATGCAATAAAAAATGCATATAATCCTGGCTTTCTTTAATGAAGGCTTCAACTTTTTGCGTGTTGATTTCAATTTGCGCTTCTAAACAATGCGAGGCGAAATAATCCCCTATGATCATGCCAGCGACCACCGCTTCACTCACAGAATTTCCCCCTAAGCGGTTAAACCCATGCAAATCCCAGCATGCCGCTTCGCCCGCGCAAAACAAGCCTTTTAAATGGGTTTCGCCTTTAGGGTTTGTCCTAACCCCACCCATAGAATAGTGTTGCATGGGCTTTATGGGGATCCAGCCTTTTTGCTTAGCCATCGCTTGCCCGTATTCAGGCTCATTAGTAGGCATTCCTTGCATGTTGTCTTTGGTTTGCTCTTCGCTATCCGCCGGATCAATGCCCGCAAAAGTCATGGCAATATCGCGCACATCTCTCAAGTTTTTTTCCACATGGTTACGCCCTAAAATAGCAATATCCAGCCACACATGATCCCCATAAGGCGATTTGGCTCCATAGCCTTTTTGGATATGCTCTAAAATCCGCCTTGAAACCACATCCCGACTCGCAAGTTCTTTTTTCTCCGGCTCATAAGCGGGCATGAAGCGTCTGCCAAACTTGTCTCTCAAAACCCCTCCATCGCCCCTACAACCTTCAGTCATTAAAATCCCGCTTGGCACTAAAGCGGTAGGGTGGAATTGCACCGCTTCCATATTCCCTAATTTAGCCACGCCGGTTTCTAACGCACTTGCAGCCCCAGCTCCATCGCAAATCACGGCGTTAGTGGTGTGTTTATACACGCGCCCATAACCTCCGGTAGCTAAAAGCGTGCCTTTAGAAACATACGCTGAAATTTCGCCTGTGATCAAATCCCTTACCACCGCCCCGTAACATTTATTATCATGATGGATGAAAGCGAGCATGTCCTTTCTGTCTTGAATATCCACTTTGTGGTGTAAGGCTTCATTAGCGACCGCATAAAGCATGGTATGCCCTGTGGCATCAGCCGTAAAGCATGTGCGCCATTTTTTAGTGCCGCCAAAATCACGGCTTAGAATATAACCATGCCTGTCGTCTCTTTCAGTGATAGTTACATGCTCACCATTGACGACCGCAGGCCTATCGCCCTTTTTAATCCTAGTCCAAGGCACCCCCCAACTGGCCAATTCCCTAATGGCTTTAGGGGCAGTGGTTACAAACATTCTAGCCACTTGCTGATCACACCCCCAATCGCTCCCCTTAACCGTGTCTAAAAAGTGCAAATCTTCATTATCGCCCTCGCTTTTTTTAGCGTTCGCAAGGCTCGCTTGCATGCCCCCTTGAGCGGCTGCAGAGTGCGAACGCCTGACAGGCACTAGGCTTAAAACGATGGTGTTTAAACCCTTTTGTTTGCATGCGATACTAGCCCTTAACCCAGCTAGTCCGCCTCCAATAATTAGCGCATCACAATATGTTATTTTCATTTTCTACCCTTATTCTTTGTGGAATTTCCCATCAGCTTCTATGGCTTCTTGCATGGTTTTAATGCCATTGTCCTTATTTTCTAAACCTTTTTTAATGTAAGCCCCATAGGTGCAAAGCCCTAAAACAATGAAAAACACGCTCATCGCCCATTTGACTTTTCTCAAGCCTTGAATGCTCACATTCTTAAACCACCCCCATTTAATCGCTAAGCGATACAACCCAATAGAGCCATGCAATTCTACGGCAAACAATAAGAAAATATACAAAAGCCAAAAGTTTTGCGTGACAAAACGATAGCTTGAGCCATGAGGCCCAATACTTTCAGGCTCTGTGAGCATGACAAACAAGTGGATACTCGCTAAGAAAAACATCGCAAATCCGGTTAAAGCCTGGATAAACCACAAGCTCGTATCGCCATGTTTCATCAAATGCTTGTGGGTTTTAAAAACCTTGTATTGCCTGTAATTGATAGGGAATTTCCTTAGCGCCAAAAAAGCATGCGCGACTAAAATAAAAATAATCCCTGCTGCAACCACGCTCACAATAGCCGGCTCGCCTGCTTTTAAAAACAAGCTCCCTTCAAAAAATTTCGCCACTTTATACATGGCTTCATCGCTAATTAAGATGCTTGAGACCAAAAACATGTGCGCTATCATAAAGAGCGCTAAAATCAATCCTGTAGCGCTCTGTAAAAAATCCAGCTTAGCATAAATACCGCTTTTTTTAAGCCCTTTGCTAGCGCCATAATAACCCTCTATAATCTCTTCTTGTTGCATAAAAACTGCTCCTAAAAACTCTAAAATTAACCTGAATCGCTTGACGCAAAAACACTGCCTTAATTCTACTACATTTGAAATAATTTTTCTTATAAACAAAACCTAAATTAAGAGAAAATGCAATTCAAAGGGGCTATTGTTTAAAATTTACATTTTTTAACGCTATTAGATATAATAAGGGATAGTTACCACCTATGAAATAAGGATCATTCAATGACAAAAATTGCTATGGCTAATTTTAAATCCGCTATGCCTGTTTTTAAAAGCCATGCGTATTTGAAAGAATTAGAAAAGACTTTAAAACCGCAGCATTTTGATAGGGTGTTTGTATTCCCTGATTTTTTGGGGTTATTGCCTAATTCGTTTTTGCATTTCACTTTAGGAGTGCAAAACGCTTACCCTAGAGATTGTGGGGCTTTTACCGGTGAAATCACTTTAAAGCATTTAGAAGAACTCAAAATCAACACGCTTTTAATAGGGCATAGCGAGAGACGATTGCTTTTAAAGGAAAGCCCTAGCTTTTTGAAAGAAAAGTTTGATTTTTTTAAAAGTAAAAATTTTAAAATTATTTATTGTATTGGCGAAGATTTAACGACCAGAGAAAAGGGTTTAGTGGCTGTAAAGGAATTTTTAAGCGAGCAATTAGAAACTATCGATCTCAATTATTCCAATTTAATTGTGGCTTATGAGCCTATTTGGGCGATTGGCACCAAAAAAAGCGCTTCTTTAGAAGATATTTACCTCACGCATGGTTTTTTAAAGCAAATTTTAAATCAAAAAACGCCCTTGTTGTATGGGGGGAGCGTGAATGTGCAAAACGCTAAAGAAATTTTAGGGATTGATAGCGTGGATGGCTTATTGATCGGGAGCGCGTCTTTGGAATTAGAAAATTTTAAAACAGTCATTTCATTTTTATAAAGGAAAATCATGGGATTTTTAAAAGGTAAAAAAGGGCTTATTGTAGGGGTGGCAAACAATAAATCCATCGCTTATGGGATCGCTCAATCTTGTTTCAATCAAGGGGCTACTTTGGCTTTCACTTATTTGAATGAGAGCTTAGAAAAGCGCGTGAGGCCTATCGCTCAGGAATTGAATAGCCCCTATGTGTATGAATTGGATGTGGGCAAAGAAGAGCATTTCAAGTCGCTATACAATAATATTAAGCAGGATTTAGGCTCATTGGATTTTATCGTTCATAGCGTGGCCTTTGCCCCTAAAGAGGCTTTAGAGGGGAGCTTGTTGGAAACTTCTAAAAGTGCGTTTAACACCGCTATGGAAATTTCTGTTTATTCTTTAATAGAGCTGACAAACACTCTAAAACCTTTATTGAATAACGGAGCGTCTGTTTTGACTTTAAGCTATTTGGGCAGCACCAAATACATGGCGCATTACAACGTGATGGGGTTGGCTAAAGCGGCCCTAGAGAGTGCGGTGCGTTATTTAGCGGTGGATTTAGGCAAACACCATATAAGGGTGAATGCCCTATCAGCTGGGCCTATCAGGACGCTCGCTTCTAGCGGGATCGCTGATTTTAGAATGATTTTAAAATGGAATGAAATCAACGCCCCTTTAAGAAAAAATGTGAGTTTAGAAGAAGTGGGCAATGCCGGGATGTATTTGCTCTCTAGCTTGTCTAGCGGGGTGAGTGGGGAAGTGCATTTTGTGGATGCTGGCTATCATGTTATGGGCATGGGGGCCGTGGAAGAAAAAGATAATAAAGCTACGCTGTTGTGGGATTTGCAGAACAATAAGGGGTATTGATGAAATTAAGCGAATTGTTAAGCGCCTATTCTATTGAAACGGAATTTTCAAACGATTTTGAAGTGCATGCTTTAGCGGAATTGGATAAGGCCACGCCTAATGACATTAGCTATATTGACCAAGCGCGTTACCTTAAACTTTTAAAAGATTCAAAAGCCGGGGCGGTATTTATCCGTAAAAAAGAATCTTCTAAAGTGCCAAAACACATACAAGCTTTAATCGTGGATAACCCGCATTTAGCCTTTGCCAAAGCTTCGCATGCCTTTAAAATCCCTTTTTTTAAAAACCCACAAAGCGTTAGCGAGCCTAAACATTTTGAAAAAGTAACGATCATGCCTAATGTTATGATTGGAGAGGGCGTAGAAATTGGCGAAAACTCTTTGATTTATCCGGGCGTGGTGATTGCTGATGGGGTCAAAATCGGTAAAAATTGCGTTTTGTATCCTCGTGTCATTTTGTATCAAAACACGATTTTAGAAGACAATGTCATTATCCATGCGGGCAGTGTGATCGGAGGCGATGGCTTTGGTTATGCGCACACCGCTTTAGGAGAGCATGTCAAAATTGAGCATGTGGGGATTGTTAGGATTCAAAAAAATGTGGAAATTGGCGCTAACACAGCGATTGATAGGGCGGTGTTTGGCGAGACTTTGATTAAAGAGGGCGTTAAGATTGATAACCTGGTTCAAATCGGGCATAATTGCGTTTTAGGCGAGCACAGCATCGTCGTTTCTCAAGTGGGCTTGAGCGGCTCTACAACCACAGGCCGTAATGTGGTTTTTGGCGGTCAAGTGGGCATTGGGGGGCATTTGCATGTGGGTGAGTTCACTCAAATTGGGGGTAAAAGCGCGGTGGGTAAAGACTTGCCCCCTAACACTAATTTTGCCGGAGCGATTCCTGCTATGGAAATCCATGAATGGCACCATTTCCTAGCTCATTTACGAACGAATTTCAGGAAACAGCAAAAAACAAGTTTGTTGCAAAAAGCTAAAGGGTTTTTTAAGTCTTAAAGAATGAAATAAGCTATAATAAGCCCATTTTGAATACGAATGATTATTTTAATAAGGACAATCAATGAAAGATAGTTTTCTTTTCACCTCTGAATCAGTAACCGAGGGGCATCCTGACAAAATGGCTGATCAAATCAGCGATGCGGTTTTAGATTATATTATTGATCGGGATCAAAAAGCCAAAGTCGCATGCGAGACTTTAGTTTCTAACGGGTTTTGCATGATCACTGGCGAGTTAAAAACTTCTGTTTATGCCCCTATGCAAGAGATTGCAAGAGAAGTGGTTAAAAAGATTGGCTATACAGATGCTCTTTATGGCTTTGATTATAGAAGCGCGGCGGTTTTAAATGGTATTGGCGAGCAAAGCCCTGATATTAATCAAGGCGTGGATAGAGAAGATGGCGAGATTGGGGCAGGGGATCAAGGGCTTATGTTTGGTTATGCGTGCAAAGAGACTGAAACGCTCATGCCTTTACCCATTCATTTAGCGCACCAGCTCGCTTTCGCTCTAGCTCAAAAAAGAAAAGACAACACCTTGCCTTTTTTAAGGCCTGATGGTAAGTCTCAGGTGAGCGTGCGTTATGAAAACAACAAGCCTGTAAGCGTTGATACGATTGTCATTTCCACCCAACACTCCCCAGAAGTTTCACAAAAGCATTTAAAAGAAGCCGTGATTGAAGAGATCGTGTATAAGGTTTTACCCAAAGAATATTTGCATGACAATATCAAGTTTTTTGTCAATCCTACAGGAAAATTCGTTATCGGTGGACCGCAAGGCGATGCGGGCTTAACGGGTAGAAAAATCATCGTGGATACTTATGGGGGGAGTTGCCCGCATGGTGGGGGAGCGTTTAGCGGGAAAGACCCTAGCAAAGTGGATAGGAGCGCGGCTTATGCGGCCCGCTATGTGGCTAAAAATTTGGTAGCGAGTGGGGTTTGCGATAAAGCGACCGTGCAGCTTGCTTATGCGATTGGGGTTGTGGAGCCGGTTTCTATTTATGTGAACACGCATAACACGAGCAAGTATTCAAGCGTGGAGTTGGAAAAATGCGTGAAAGCGGTTTTCAAACTCACGCCAAAAGGCATTATTGAAAGCTTGGATTTGTTAAGACCCATTTATTCGCTCACTTCGGCTTATGGGCATTTTGGGCGCGAATTAGAGGAATTCACTTGGGAAAAAACCAACAAAGCTGAGGAGATTAAAGCGTTCTTTAAGCGTTAAAAAATATTTTAAGGGTAATATTTTAAGAAATTTTTGTATAATCAACAATTCACAAGGAGTTTAAATTGAAACAAAGAACGCTGTCTATTATTAAACCGGATGCACTTAAGAAAAAAGTGGTAGGCAAAATCATTGATCGCTTTGAGAGTAACGGCTTGGAAGTGGTGGCCATGAAACGCTTGCATTTGAGCGTTAAAGACGCTGAAAACTTTTATGCGATCCATAGAGAGAGGCCTTTTTTTAAAGATTTGATAGAGTTTATGGTGAGTGGTCCGGTGGTGGTTATGGTTTTAGAAGGTAAAGATGCGGTGGCTAAAAACAGAGAGCTTATGGGAGCGACTGATCCCAAACTCGCCCAAAAAGGTACTATCAGAGCGGATTTTGCTGAGAGCATTGACGCTAATGCGGTGCATGGGAGCGATAGCTTGGAAAACGCGCACAATGAAATCGCTTTCTTTTTTGCCGCTAGAGAGTTTTAAGATTTAAGGGCGTTTTAATTAAGCATGCAATTTGAAATGCGTAAAATCGCTTTTAATACGCCTAAAGCGTTTTCTTTAGAGCATGAGGGAGTGGTTTTAGAGGGTGAAATCGCACGAGTGGGGGCGAAATTGTTCCGCTTGAAAGCACGCCTTAAAGGTGAATTGATGCTTATTTGCGATACAAGCGGTAAAGAGTTTAAAAAAAACCTTGATGAGTCGTTGGTTTTGCATATTTCAGACGGGTTGTGGGATACGCAAAGCCAAAGTTTGGATTTTGATAATTTAGATGTTATTGAATCTTTCAATGGTTTTGTTGATTTGAGCGAAATTTTACGCTCTGAAGTGGAGTCTATTAAATTAGACTACCATTATGCAGATTGATATTAAGGAGAATTTATGGCAGTACCTGATAGAAGAGTGAGTAAGACAAGAGCGGCAAAAAGGCGTACGCATTATAGCGTTAAGTTGGCTAAACCTGTGAAAGCCAAAGATGGCACTTGGAAGCTCCCCCACCATATTAACAAATTTACTAAAGAATACTAAGATAAAAGCTATCTTTAGTGATAGAAAGTATTTTAAAGGATTGCAACAAGCCTTTTAAGGACGCATGATGAAGATTGTAATAGATTTAATGGGGGCTGACCATGGGGTTTTACCCATTATTGAGGGAGTCTCAAGGGCTTTAGAGAATAAGAGTTTTAGTGCGGTTTTAGTGGGGGATAAAGACAAAGCGACCCCTTTTATTTCTAAAGAGTTAGCCAGCAAAGTGGAAATGATCCACACGCAAGATTACATCAAAATGGAAGAAGCCGCCACTGAGGCGATTAAGCGTAAGGAATCTTCCATTTACTTGGGTATGGATATTTTAAAAAATGGGGCTGACGCCTTGATTTCAGCGGGGCATAGCGGAGCGACTATGGGTTTAGCAACCTTGCGTTTAGGACGCATCAAGGGGGTTGAAAGGCCTGCTATTTGCACTTTGATGCCTAGCGTTGGCAAACGCCCTAGTGCGCTGTTAGACGCAGGAGCGAACACCGATTGCAAGCCTGAATATTTGATTGATTTTGCTCTTATGGGGTATGAATACGCTAAAAGCGTGTTGTATTATGACAGCCCTAAGGTGGGTCTTTTGAGTAATGGCGAAGAAGATATTAAGGGAAACATGCTCGTTAAAGAAACGCATAAAATGCTGAAAGCTTATGACTTCTTTTATGGCAATGTGGAGGGGAGCGATATTTTCAAAGGGGTTGTGGATGTGGTGGTTTGCGATGGCTTTATGGGGAATGTGGTCTTAAAGACAACAGAAGGGGTCGCTAGCGCAATAGGCTCTATTTTTAAAGATGAAATTAAAAGCTCTTTTAAATCTAAAATGGGGGCTTTGATGCTTAAGAATGCGTTTGGTATTTTAAAACAAAAAACCGATTACGCTGAATATGGGGGAGCACCGCTTTTAGGCGTGAATAAAAGCGTGATCATTAGCCATGGCAAGAGCAACGCTAGAGCGGTTGAATGCGCGATTTATCAGGCTATTAGCGCTGTTGAAAGTCAGGTTTGTTTGAGGATTGCCCAAGCGTTTGAGAGCTTGAAGCCTAGCGTTTCTGCACATCAAAGTGATCAGCAAGACGCTTAAAGATGACTATGTTAAGGGGATTGAATGGAATTTTACGCCTCTCTTAAATCCATTGCGATGCATGTTCCAAGCGAGTGTGTGAAAAATGCAGAGTTTCAGCAATTTTTGGATACCAGCGATGAGTGGATAGAAAAAAGGACTGGTATCAAAGAACGCCGTTTCGCTAACGATGAAGAAAAAAGCAGCGATTTAGGGGTAATAGCGGCTAAACAGGCCATAGAGAGAGCGCATTTAACCCCACAAGACATTGATTTGGTGGTTGTGGCGACTTTAAGCCCTGATTTTTTAGCCATGCCTTCAACCGCTTGCGTGTTGAGCGCGAAATTAGGCATTGAAAACAAACCGGCGTTTGATATTTCAGCCGCTTGCACGGGTTTTATTTATTTATTATCGGTGGCTAAGGCTTATGTTGAGAGCGGGATGTACGAAAATGTGCTGATTGTGGGGGCAGAAAAAACGAGCAGCGTGTTAGATTTTAAAGATAGGGGGACTTGTATTTTATTTGGCGATGGGGCTGGGGCGTGCGTGATAGGCAGAACCAAGCGTTTAAAAGAAAGCATTTTAGATGTGCAGATTTCAGCGAATGGGAATTTTTCTAATTATCTTTATACGCCAAGGACTCTAAAACCCACGCCCTTTAACGCTAAAGAAGAAGCTTTAGAGCCTTTTTTGTGCATGAAAGGCAATGAAGTGTTTAAACTAGCGGTGAAAACGCTTTTAAAAGATGTGGAAATGATCTTAGAAAAAAACGCTCTCAAACCTGAAGATGTGCGTCTGTTTATCCCGCATCAAGCTAATTTTAGGATCATTCAAGCGGTGCGAGAGCATTTGGATTTTAAAGATGAGCAAGTGGTTTTAACCGTGCATAAATACGGCAACACTTCAGCAGCCAGTATCCCTATGGCTATGGGTGAAGCTTATGAAGAGGGGCGCTTGAAAAAGGGTGATTTAATGCTTTTAGACGCTTTTGGTGGGGGATTGACTTGGGGTTCAGCGTTGGTGTATTTTGGCGGATAAAAAAGATAAAAGGAGTATTGATGAAAAAGATAATTTTTTTATTTTTAATGGTGTTGGGGGGGTTAAAGTCGCAAAGCACTTATTGCAGCGATTTTTGCGAAGGCACGCCCGATAGCCGTATCCCTCCTATGGAGTTTCATTTCAGTTTTGTGCATTCAGTGAAATATTACTTGCAAGATCCGCAAGAGCGTGATCACAAGCTTGAAAAATGCCACAAAGCCTTTGATTCGACGCTTAAGGTTAATTTTATCACGAAGTCTTTTAAAAAGGATTGCAAGCATGCGCAAATGGCTTTAGAGCAAGCCCAAAAAGGGACTCCATAAAAGGGGTTTCTTTAGGGATTTTATTTCTTATAGCAGAAATTATTTTAAAGTAAAAGACAGATAAGGATTAGGGGCTAGTAGTTATTTTAATACCTATTGTTATTATTGGGTTAGTATTAACAGCTATTAGAGCTACCATAATGGCATTTAAAGGCGATACTGATGGTTTTTTTAGTAGGATATGGGATAATTCGTTGAATATCTCGGCTCTATTCTAGTTACTATAATGATATTTTTTCCTTATATAATTGTGGACCAGTTATCGCTTTAATATTTATCTTATCTGAGCTAGGTTATATAACTTTCTTTAATTTTATAAGATAAATAACTGACTATTATAATAGTCGGTTATACTTATCCTTTTGTTATTTTTTATATTTTTTTTGAACACAATTCTTCCAATGATTAGTAGCGTCTCAACCAAAAACTCAACCAACAACCAATTGAGAACCTAATATAGAAATTAATATTCTTTAGTCTGTTTTTTTAAAAAAGGGGGCTTTGGTTGCTTTATTTTATGGCAAACTTTTAAAGGGATAGGGGGATATTTTGCGCTTTAATATCCCTTTAACCCCCCAACTAAATCCCCCCTAACCCCATAATACCGCATTACAAGAAATTACCGTTTGCTAAACAAACTTTTTGATATTAAAAAAGTTTTTAGCGTTTTTAAATTTTATCACCAACACCCCATTAGAACAAAAACCAAATTTTTATTTGGAAAATTTGTGGTAATACTCGCCCTTGTCCGTGATGATTTTAACTTCTAACAATTGGTTAGGCTTGCAATCCAAGCGGTAAAATATCTGTTGTGAATACTTTAATTCATGATCAAAGAGTTTTTCTTTTTTAAACTTATCGCCAAATTTGGGTTCTACTTTTTTAGTCGCTTCGCATGAATTTCCCCTATTGACAATAAGATTTTTAATCACCACCGGTTCATCGTTCATAGAAGTGATGCTTAAAAGACTAGAGTCCGTCATTTTCCCCATGAGTTTCCCCCCAGTTGCGCGATAATCCAGCTTGAAATCCAAATCCTTTGCCCCCACATAAACACCGCTTATCATCAGCAAGCTCAAACACATTTTTTTAAACATCAAAATCCTTTCAATAATAGTATTTGTGGGGTATTATAATCAAATTTGATATATTCTTTTTTAATCGTTTGTTGCGTTTAGTTTTTGATCAAGTTTGTAGCCCATGCAACCCATTTGAATAATTTTAAAAAATTTCTTTTTGTTTGTTTTTCTACCGCATCTTTTCCGCCATACAAAAGCCTTGTTTTGAACGCCATGGCCAATTCCATTCGCTTATTTTTAGCGTATTTTTTTCTATCGTTTGCGCTGAAACAATCTTCAATTTGTTTGAAATTTTCATCGCATTTTGAGAGTTGTAGGATTGTGATGGGATCATGCATTTCTTCATTAGCGTTTTTAAATTGTTCGCTTTTTGCGTTTTGGTTAAAAACGCATTTTCTGTCATCATCTGTCAAAACAATGGGGTGATTGTCTAACTCGCAGAGTTTTTGAATGGTTTCTTTCATCTTGTTTGGATTGTTTTTAAGCCCTGAAATGGGTAAGAAAGTGAAAGGAATGGGGTTATCTTTGAATTGTGGATTATGCTTATTGAAATACAATTTAAAAGCGCTCAAATAACAATAATTCGTGATGCCTTCCACAAAAATGATCCGGTGTTTTTTTGGGTTATGAAAAACATGCTGACCCACCCCTAAAGAGCGTTTGATTTGATACAAGGCGTCGGAGTCTTTGCCCGCATTATTTAGAGGATAGTTAAAGTGATTCTTGATTACAGAGCTTTCTGTTTCTTTTTCTACAATCCTTATTTCATCTAAATGATCCGTATCCACTAAAAAGGGGTCATGGGTGGCTAAAACAAAAGTAACATGATTTTTATGAGCGTATTCTTTTAAAAACTTCCTGAATTCCTTTCTGGCTGGCACGCTCAAAGGAGTGACTGGCTCGTCCATGACATAGATGATATTCTTGTTAAAACTAAAATGTGATCCCACATAATAGAGAAAACCAAACATGAAATTAAACGCCCATTGGAAGCCGGTGCTTTGCTGGCTTAAGATAATTGGCTCATTTTGATTATCAGATTTTCTGCAATCATGAATTTCAAGTTTTATTTCATATGCCGTAGATTCCTTTGAATAATCATAAAATTTGTTATTGTGTCGGACATGAATTTTTAATTGGTAACTATCTTGGGGACTATCTTCAGCGATCGCTAAAAGCTCATTAAATTCTTTTGTAATTAAAGAATCTATTTTTAATTGCATGTTGTATTCTAAAATTTCTGCAAGATTTTCTAATATTTCTGTAAAATTTACCTTAAATAAAAGAGAGTTTTTATTGTTAAAAAATTCAAGTTGACATACATTGTTATCGCATTCGCCTTTTGCTTCAATATTAAAAGGAAATTCTGATTGTCTGATCTCTTTTAGTAATTCTTGGTCTATTTCTTGCAAGTATTTTTTAGGGATAACAAACGATTTATTATAAATAGAATAAATTTCTAAATCATTATTTTTATCAAACATTATTTGTAACGCTTGCTCATATTTTAAATTTTTTTGATCAAAATTTTTATAATTCAAAATGTTCCCAAAAGTATTCCAAATTGCATTAGGGTGAAAGTCCATTTTCCTAAACAATGAACTTCTAAAGAACCAATCTGATTGGTTAAATTCAGAAGGGGAAGAATAATCAATGCAAGTAAATAATACAGCCTTAAAGTCGTTATCTGTGATTTTTGGCTCTTTGTATTCTTTCATGGTTGGCACGAGTTTGTAAGACTTATAAGATAAACCACCGCTTAAAGGGAATTGAACTTTATTTCTTAAGTTTTGAAACGCTGTATAAGGGTTACACTCTCGGCAATATTCTGCGAACTCAAAATAGTTTTTGCTTTGTTTGACTTTTTCCTTGTTTGCTTCAAATTTATCTTTGATTTCATCAATATTTTTAGGGAACAAACGAGCGTTGCTTGTTTCATCTAAAGTTTTTATGTCTTCCCACAGAAATTTTCTTGCTGATTCAAGAAAATCATTGTATCTGTATTGTTCGATTTCTGAATTGACTAATAAATCTATCTTTTTCAAATAAAGCTGACACATCATGTATTTCACATCTTTAGATGCATCATTAACAACATGGCTTGCTATATAATTTTTGCATATTTGTTGGATATTATCCAATAAAACATCATAATTAAACTTTAGCACTTTTTGATTTTTGCAGTCATTTTCAATTTCTCGGATCAATCGCTCTTTTTTTCGCTCAAAATCCTCTCTTGTTTTTTCAAGGTATTTTAAAGAATTTTTAATTTTCTTTTTAAGGTTGCCTATATTTAACCGGAATGTTCTAAATTGCTGTTTAAAATTTTCATTGATAGGGTATTTTTCATCTATTTCTTTAGTAATATCCTTAATCAACTCTGATGGTATTTCTTGAGATTGTTCATTTTGTAAAACTTTAATTTTTGGTGCAAATTTTTCATCAAAGTCGGTAGTCTTAAAAATTTCATCTAAACCTTTTAGCTTTTTTAAGATGTCTTCATTTTGTGGTTTGATTTCACCTTCACTAAGTTTTTTAAAATAAGAATAAATTTTTGCTAATTGGTTTTGTTTGTGTTGCCCCATGACAAAAAATTCATCTGTGTTGTATTTTTTATCAGGCGTATTGCACTTTATGATTTCTTTGATGCACTGACAAAAATTTTTAATCCATTCGCTATTACCGCTTACATGTTTGATTAATTCTTTGAAAAACAGATTGTTGGTTGCGTTGGCATATTCAGTTACAAGCTCGCTCAATTTTAATTTTTCTTTGTAAAAATCTAAAAATGGTTTTAATGTGTTGTAAGAGATGATAAGATTTATAAAATTACTCACAAGAGTGCAAATATTTGAATAGTCGTTATTGTTAGTGGGAATAGAAACGAAGTTACTGCATTGTTCCCCTAAAGCTTCTACATGTTTTTCAAAAGGATAGCTGATCAGCGTTTTTGATAATTCCTTTAAATTACAACTGATCTCTTTAGATTGGATCCTCAAATCCACGCAAGAAAAACCTGTGATTTTGTGATCAAGGATTGTTTCTTCTTCTAAACTTAAAAGGGAATCTTTTTCATGGGGTTTGAAATAATCTTCTTCATTACAAAGTTTAATATCCGCATCATTAAAGATTTTTAAAGCTTCTAAAACATTGCTTTTGCCGACATTATTTTCCCCCACTAAGATCACCAACCCCCCATGTTTTTCAAAACTTGAATTTAAAGGCAATTCTGTGGGCGATTTTCTACCCAAATTCCTAAAATGGTGCAATTTCAAAACACGCTTATAAAATTCCATGCCCTATCCTTTTTGAAAACGCAAATTTAATTGATGATGCAAAATTAAACAAAACATGCTATAAAGAAAATTCAAATACTATCATTTTAAGGATTAAAATGCTCACCCAAGAAGATGTCTTAAACGCGTTAAAAACGATCATTTACCCTAATTTTGAAAAGGATATTGTCAGCTTTGGTTTTGTTAAAAACATCACCTTGCATGACAACCAATTAGGGCTTTTAATAGAAATCCCCTCAAGCTCTGAAGAAACGAGCGCGATTTTAAGGGAAAATATCTCCAAAGCGATGCAAGAAAAAGGCGTGAAAGCTTTGAATTTGGATATTAAAACCCCGCCTAAACCGCAAACCCCAAAGCCCACTACTAAAAATTTGGCTAAAAACATCAAGCATGTAGTGATGATAAGCTCGGGCAAGGGCGGTGTGGGTAAAAGCACCACTAGCGTGAATTTAAGCATCGCTCTAGCGAATTTAAACCAAAAAGTGGGGTTACTAGACGCTGATGTGTATGGCCCTAATATCCCTAGAATGATGGGCTTACAAAACGCTGATGTGATCATGGATCCTAGCGGTAAAAAACTCATTCCTTTAAAAGCTTTTGGCGTTTCTGTGATGAGCATGGGGCTTTTGTATGATGAGGGGCAGAGTCTCATTTGGAGAGGGCCCATGCTCATGCGAGCGATTGAGCAGATGCTAAGCGATATTATTTGGGGGGATTTAGACGTGCTGGTGGTGGATATGCCCCCAGGGACAGGCGATGCACAGCTCACGCTAGCCCAAGCCGTGCCTTTGAGCGCAGGAATCACCGTTACTACGCCCCAAATAGTGAGTTTAGATGATGCTAAACGGAGTTTGGACATGTTTAAGAAACTACACATTCCTATTGCGGGCATTGTAGAAAATATGGGGAGTTTTGTGTGCGAGCATTGCAAGAAAGAGAGCGAGATTTTTGGCTCAAATTCCATGAGCGGATTATTAGAGGCTTATAACACGCAGATTTTAGCCAAGCTCCCTTTAGAGCCTAAAGTGCGTTTAGGGGGGGATAAGGGCGAACCGATTGTGATCTCTCACCCTAGTAGCGTGAGCGCTAAGATTTTTGAAAAAATGGCAAAGGATTTGAGCGCTTTTTTAGAGAGAGTGGAAAAGGAAAAACTAGCCGATAATAAGGACATCCAGCCCACACAAACGCATGCTTATTCGCATTAGTTTTGAAAGACCGCTTTTTTAAGAAAATACCGCTTGACTTAGCGTCAAGCCCTTTTGTGTTAAATTTTAAAAAACACTTTTAGTATTTTTTTAACCAATCGCTTTACTTTTTGTTTGATCTTAAAAAGCAAAAATCCTACAAGGAGTTTAGAAGAAAGCCTGGGCAGAAGGAATTCAAAAGAATACCGCTTGTTTGAAAAAGATAGGATTTTATTAAGAGCGTGGATTTCTTGGGTTTCTTTGTCTTTGTTTTGAAGGGATTCAAAGAGGTGATCTAAAAAGGGAGCGTTAAAATAGGCGTCTTTAAAAGGCGTTTCAATCAAAACTTCATGCCATTTTTTCGCGCCAATGACGCTTAAGAGTTTCCAGGGTTTATCGCCCCAAAAATGCAGCATGCGCGCTTCTTTGATGCTAGGGAATGAGGGCGTATCAAGGAAACTGGGGTGGGCGTTGTATGAATAAGGCAGTTCTAAAATCCTCCCACGGCACACAAAACACAAAGCGTCTTGATCGGTAAATAAAAGTTTTTCATTTTTCAAAATGAAAAAGGCAATCAATTGGTTTTCCAGATTTTCTTCACGCCACAATTTTAAATTTAAGGCTAAAAACCCGGTGTTAAAGTAGTTGTCAAAAAGGATTTGCGCTTCTTCTAAATTAGGGAAAGCGTCAGCAACGCCGATAGTTTTTGCGTGCATTTGGCGTAATTCGTATAAATCCTTAGCCGAATTCCTGTTTATAGCGATCAAATCTTTTTCCCTCACAGCCCCAAAATAATGCGTTTCAAGGGGGATAAAAAAGCTCTCGCTAATATCATCCACAAACAAAGTATCCACATCAAACATGATCATCTTATCGTATTGGGGGAAAAGGGAGGCAAAAAAGAAACGGCACATGATCATTTTAGAAAAGCGTTTTTGCGAAAAAGCATTGAGTTTTAAATACAATTTTTTAATTTCATTAGCTATTAAAGCGTCAAGCTTGTAATAATTGTGGCGTGGTTCTAATTCTTCATTAGAAATATCCAAAAACTCTATACTGGAAAAAGCGCTAAAAGGAGCGATCGTTTCTTCTAATTTGGCTATATTTTCAGCGCTTAAACCCTCCACCAAACAATGGATTTGATAAAAGAGTTTTACTCTCTCTCTCTCGTTTAGCGTTCGCTAGCATGGAATACAAACTCACACCAGCAAGGATACAATAATTATTATCAAAAACCACCACAATAGGGATAATCTCTTGCATGCGCAATCCTTAAATCTTGAAATTGAACCCGCTAAAAAGGGGGATTTTTGTAATCTTATCGTTTTTTTTTTTTTTTTCAAAACCAAAATGGCGAGTTTGTTTTATGGCATAATATTAAACTTCAATAAAAAGGCGTTTGGTAAAAAGGGTGCTTAATCAAAAAGTTTGGCTAGGGTTTTTGGCTTTGCATGGGGTTTTTCTCAGCGCTTTTGAGTATCAAGTGAGTGCTAGAGTGGGATCGTTTTCGCGCATCGCTTTGAATCAATCAATCATCAATTCCAAAAAAGGGATTTACCCTACAGGGAGTAACCACTACCGGGGCCTTACAAATTGATGTTAGTTTGCTCCCTAAAGGGATTGAAAACCACAAATTGGGTTTTGGGGTAGGGGGCGAAATAGGAGCGTTAGCTTATGATTCCACGAAATTTTTGATTGATGAAGCCAACCCTAAGGCAGGGTTTCAGCCAGCGAACTGGTATTACATGGGGCGATGGGAGGGCTATTTGATGCAACACAGCCAAAATTGGACCAGAGAGCAAAAGGCTCAAAACGCCAGGCCTTATGTGTTATACAATTTGTATTTAGATTATCAATATAAGGACATTTTTGGGATTAAACTAGGGCGTTACCCTTCTAAGGCTTTGTTTTTGAGCGGGTTTAATCAAGGGTTTGAGATTTTTTACCGGTGGAAAAAGTTTAGGATAGAGTGGTTTAGCACCTTTGGAAGGGCTTTAGCCAATGAGCAATACATTAGGGATTTTTACGCTCCTGTCAATTACAAGCAAAAAATCAACTACGGCATGCACAATTTCAATCTCATTTACGAAAATAAATACATTAGGATCGCGCCTTTTATTTGGTTTTACCCTAAGAATTTTAACGCTCCTGGATTTGAAATCACCCATGACACAAAGTCTTATTGGAAATCTCTTTGGCGCATCCAAACGACTTTTTACGCATGGTTCCCCTTTTATAGCGATTATTTGTCTAAAGATTATTACAGAGCCGCTTTAGTGGGTAAAAAAAGCGCGGCTTTGTTTGTGTTTCAAAGAGTGAATTTCCGCTCTTATCGTTTTGGCTGGAGCGTGTATAAGAATTTTGGGAACGGGAGCGTTCAATTAGGCTGGAACGGCTCGCCAGCGGATCCTTTTTATGACACGAAAGATGACACCCCTTATGAAGACGCTTATTCCAATTTTTACAACGCTAATTCCATAACGATTAACGCTTTTGTAGGGAAGAGCATTAAGAATCTTTTGGTGCAATTGTATGGGAAATTGACCTATTCCCAAAGGGCTGATGCGCAAAGCTTAGGGGTTACTTTTAAATATAACCTTAAAAAACATATCTATTTCATGCTAATGGTTAATGGCTATCAAATCACGATGCATAAGGGTTATAAGGTAGGGTTTTTTACAAGCGGTTATAACCCTGATTTCGCTCAAACCATTCAAAACAGAAGCTATTTGATGAGTTCTATGAGTTATCGTTTTTAAGGAATCAAACATTCTTTCATGTTATTTTTTAAGCCATAGAATCCCCCTTTTAAGCGCGCTTTTATTGTATAATCTTAAAAATTTTATTAAAGGAAAAGATCAATGTCTAATCAAGAATACACCTTTCAAACTGAAATCAACCAGCTTTTGGATTTGATGATCCACTCTTTGTATTCTAATAAAGAGATTTTTTTAAGGGAGTTGATTTCTAACGCGAGCGACGCTTTGGACAAGCTGAATTATTTGATGCTAACCGATGAGAAATTAAAAGGGCTCAATATCACGCCTAGCATTCATTTGGGTTTTGATAGCCAGAAAAAGACCTTAACGATTAAAGACAATGGTATAGGCATGGATAAAAGCGATCTCATCGAGCATTTAGGCACGATCGCTAAATCAGGCACGAAGAGTTTTTTAAGCGCTTTGAGTGGGGATAAGAAAAAAGATAGCGCGCTGATTGGCCAGTTTGGCGTGGGCTTTTATTCGGCGTTCATGGTAGCGAGTAAGATTGTCGTTCAAACCAAAAAAGTAACCAGCGAGCAAGCGTATGCATGGGTGAGCGATGGTAAGGGCAAGTTTGAAATCAGCGAATGCGTTAAAGAGGAGCAAGGCACAGAAATCACCCTCTTTTTAAAAGATGAAGATTCTCATTTTGCGAGCCGTTGGGAGATTGATGGCATTGTTAAAAAGTATTCTGAGCATATCCCTTTCCCTATTTTTTTAACTTACACCGATACGAAATTTGAGGGCGAAGGGGATAATAAAAAAGAGGTTAAAGAAGAAAAATGCGAGCAAATCAATCAAGCGAGCGCTTTATGGAAAATGAATAAGAGCGAATTGAAAGAAAAGGATTACAAAGACTTTTACCAATCGTTTGTGCATGATAACAGCGAGCCTTTGAGTTATATCCATAATAAAGTGGAAGGCTCTTTAGAATACACAACGCTTTTTTACATCCCTAGCAAAGCGCCCTTTGATTTGTTTAGGGTGGATTATAAAAGCGGGGTCAAACTTTATGTTAAAAGGGTGTTTATCACTGATGATGACAAAGAATTGTTGCCGTCTTATTTGAGGTTTGTTAAAGGCGTGATTGACAGCGAAGATTTGCCCTTGAACGTGAGTCGTGAAATCTTGCAGCAAAACAAGATTTTAGCCAATATCCGTTCGGCTTCAGTGAAAAAGATTTTAAGCGAGATTGAGCGCTTGAGCAAGGATGAAAAAAATTACCATAAATTCTATGAGCCTTTTGGGAAAGTGTTAAAAGAAGGCTTGTATGGGGATTTTGAAAACAAAGAAAAACTTTTAGAATTGTTAAGATTCTATTCTAAAGACAAAGAAAAATTGATTTCTTTAAAAGAATACAAAGAAAATTTAAAAGAAAATCAAAAAAGCATTTACTACCTTTTAGGCGAAAATTTAGACTTACTAAAGGTGTCCCCGCTTTTAGAAAAATACGCTCAAAAGGGCTATGATGTTTTGTTATTGAGCGATGAAATTGATGCGTTTGTGATGCCAGGCGTGAATGAATACGATAAAACGCCCTTTAAAGACGCTAGCCATAGCGAGAGTTTGAAAGAGCTTGGCTTGGAAGAAATCCATGATGAGGTAAAAGATCAGTTTAAAGATTTAATGAAAGCGTTTGAAGAAAATCTTAAAGATGAGATCAAGGGCGTAGAGCTTTCTAATCATCTCACTTCAGCGGTGGCTTTAATAGGCGATGAACCAAATGCGATGATGGCTAATTGGATGCGTCAAATGGGGCAAAGCGTGCCTGAAAGCAAGAAAACTTTAGAATTAAACCCTAACCATGCGATTTTGCAAAAACTCTTAAAATGCGAAGATAAAGAGCAGTTGAGCGCTTTTATCTGGTTGCTTTATGATGGGGCGAAGCTTTTAGAAAAAGGGGCTTTAAAAGACGCTAAAAGTTTTAATGAGCGTTTAAATAGCGTGCTATTGAAGGCGTTGTAGGGGTTAAAAAGCGGTCTTGGGGGATTTAGTTGGGGTTGTAGGGGAAAATTATTTCAAAATACCCCTATTCTCTTAAGAGTTTAAAACCAAGTAGCTAAAACCCTATTTTTTAAAATATAAAAAGCGTAAAAGCCAGCTAAACGCAGCGTTTAGCTTAACTTTATTGAAACTAAAGCTCTATTTTTAATTCCTTAAGAGCGTCGCATGCTTCTTTAACGCTTGATTTGCAGCCTTTTTTAAAGTTTTCTACCGCTTGCTTCTCATCCTTTGCTGTGCCTTGGGCGTTGTATTGCATAACCCCTAAATTATAACACCCCCTACCATCTTTTAATTCGCATGCTTTAGAATAACGAACGATAGCCTCCTTAAAATTCTTTGCCACACCATACATGTATCCTGCATTAATACACCCGGGGCTGTCTTTTAAATCGCAAGCTTTTTCATACAAATCAAGAGCCTTTCTTAAATCCTTAGGCGTGCCTACGCCATAATGGTGTAAGCTTCCTAATACCGTACACCCTTCAGCATGGTTCAATTCACAAGATTTAGAGTAATATTGTGAGGCTTTTTTGGCGTCTTTAGAAACGCCTTGTCCGTTATAGTATAAATTTCCTAGTAGGCGGCACCCATAACCATCATTTAATTCACAACCTTTAGTGTAAAATTGAATGGCTTTTTTCAAGTCTTTTCCCACTCCTTTCCCTTCTTCATAAAACGCCCCTAAAAAAACACACCCAAAGCCTTCTTTTAACTCACACGCTTTTTCAAAATGCGCTTTAGCTTGAGCGAAATCTTGTTTCTTCACGCTTTCTATACCTAAATTAACAAGTTCTTTAGCGTCTGGCTCTGCCATTAACCCTCTCAAACACAATGCACCCAAACACAAGACCCCAAAAAGGGTTTTTTTAACACTCCCTAACATGATATATCTCTTATTAAAAAAATGTAATCCTTTGTAATTATAATCAAATATTGACGATTAAAGCCTTATTGAATACCATTTTATTGGTAAAATAAAGAAAATGATTGAGAATTGCTTCTCTTTTAAGCGCGTTCCAACGCTTGAGCTGGATTGCCATGCGATAGGGGATATTAGTGAGAATAAAGCTGTATTAAAAGAGTTTGTTTTAAAAAGTTGATTGAGCTACCCCTTTAAGAGTGGCTTGGTAAGAGCCCCTTAAGAAATTTAATTTTTAACAACAGGAGCATGTAAAAACTGCAAAAACAAAAAAGGACCAAAAGATTATAGCGAGATTTGGTTATTTTGTTAAGCATTGCCCCACTCTTATAAAGGCTACAACAAATGGGTTGCAAGTGCGCTTAAAGCTTGAGTCGGTTTGGTATCGGCTAAAAGATCATTGGCGCTAAAAACAAAAACCCAATTAAAACGACTACCCTATTCCATTTATTTTTCGCTTAAATCCTCCAAAACCCCCAAAAACACTTTTTCTAAAAGCTCTAATTCCTTCAAGCTCACCCTTTCATCAACGGCATGGATCCTATCATTAATCACGCCAAATTCCACCACTTCTATGCCGTGAGCGCTAAAAAATCGCGCATCGCTCGTGCCGCCTTTGGTGTTTAAAAGGGGGGTGGTGCGGCATGTCTTTAAAATATTTTCTTGTAAAACGCTAGTAAGCTTTGAATGAGAAGCCGTGATGAAAGGCGAACTGCTTGATTCTAATTCTAAAGTATAAGGCAAATCTTTCAAAACCGTTTCTAAATATTCTTTCAAACTCTCTTTGGTGGTTTTTAAAGAATGGCGCGCATTAAAGGTAATTTCTACGCTCCCTGGTGTAACATTATTAGCCCCTAACCCTGCATGCAAGTTGGTGATGACCAATTTTGAAGGGTCAAAACACTCATCGCCATCGTCTAAATGAACTCCTGAAATCGAAGGCAAAACAGAAGCGAGCGCATCAATGGGGTTTTGGCATTTTTGCGGGTAAGCCACATGCCCTTGAGTGCCTTTTAAAATGAGTTTGCCATTAATAGAGCCTCTTCGGCCAATTTTGATGCTATCGCCTAGGATTTTTTCGCAAGTGGGTTCAGCCACAATCGCCATATGGGGCAATAAATCTTTTTCTTTGAGCTTTTCTAACATGAGTTTTGTGCCAAAAATCCCTGGCCCTTCTTCATCGCTTGTGAGTAACATAGAAAGCAAAAAAGGGGTTTTAGGGTTAAAATTTAAACTCGCGCTCAAAAACGCCCCCACGCCCCCCTTCATATCTTGTGCCCCACGGCCGTATAAAAACCCCTCTTTAATGATGGGTTTAAAGGGATCGCTTTGCCAATGATCTCCAGGAGGCACGACATCAATATGCCCCGCAAAGCAAAAATGCAAGGGCTTAACATTTTCTTTTGCATGCTTTTCTTTTGCATGTTCTTTTTTTGCATGCTCTTTGGGAGGGTTAAAAATGTGGTATAAAAAAAGGTTTTTCACGCCATTTTCCCTACATTCTAGGGTTTTAAAAGCAGGAAAAAGCGATTTAATGTATTCAAAAATACCGCATTCTTTGGGCGTAATGGTGGGGTAGCTGATGAGCTTTTGGGTGATTTCTAAAGCGTTCATTAAAAATCCTTTAAGAGTTTTTTCGCAAATGGATGTATAAATGCAAAACGTCTAAATTCGCCGGGGTGATCCCGCTGATTTCTGAGGCTTCAAAAAGGCTTTTAGGGCGGAATTTTTCTAACTTTTCTACCGCTTCTAAGCTTAAGCCTGGAATGCCTTTAAACACAAAACCTTTAGGGATAGAAACTTTGAGCATGCTATCCATTTTAGCGATATTTTCGTGTTGCTTTTTAATGTAAATATTATATTTGCATTCGATTTTAATCTGCTCTAAAACCCGCTCATTCAAGGGGGCTAAAAAGCTAAAAAAGGAGCGCATTTTTTCTATATTAAAACTATCGCGCGCTAAAAGGCTAACGCCATCAACCTTGTCATTGATAGGGTTTTCATCTAATTCGTTCAAGCGTTTTAACACTTCTTTACTAGGGGTAAGGACGCATTCTTTAAGGCGTTTCAAGTTTTCTTGTATTGCTTGTTTGTCTTTTTCTAATTCCTTATAAAAATCCTCTTCCATAAGCCCTAAACGATAGGCATGTTCGCCTAATCTAAAAAGCGTGTTGTCCTCTCTTAAAAGCAAGCGGTATTCGGCTCGGCTGGTAAACATTCTGTAAGGCTCATTCGTGCCTTTAGTCACCAAATCATCAATCAAAACGCCAATATAAGCTTCATTGCGCTTTAAAATAAAGGGGTCTTGATTCTTTAAGGCTAATACCGCATTAATCCCAGCCATAAGCCCTTGAGCCGCCGCTTCTTCATAGCCGGTAGTCCCGTTGATTTGCCCGGCCAAATAAAGCCCTTTGATTTTTTTGGTTTCTAAAGTGTGGGTCAATTCTGTGGGCTGGATAAAATCATACTCTATCGCATAGCCATAGCGCGTGATAAGGGCGTTTTCTAAGCCTTTGATAGAGTGAATGACCTTTTCTTGCACATCTAGGGGTAAAGAGGTGCTTAAGCCGTTGATATAATATTCGCTTTTGTGGATGGTTTGAGGTTCTAAAAACAGCTGGTGGCGTTCTTTTTCGCTGAAGCGGTTGATTTTATCTTCAATGCTAGGGCAATACCTTGGGCCTATGCCTTCAATTTGACCGCTAAATAGGGGGGCTCGGTGGAAATTATCCCTAATGATTTGATGGGTAATGGGGTTAGTGTAAGTGATAAAGCATGAGAGTTGGGTGGGGTTAAAATCTTTGGTTTTATAGCTGAAATAGGGAGGGTTTGTGTCCCCAAAATGCTCTTCTAAGCCTTCAAAGTTAATGCTATTGCCCGCCACTCTTGGGCAAGTGCCGGTTTTTAACCTCTCCACCTTAAAGCCAAGCTCCCTTAAATTCAAGGCTAAAGAATTAGAAGCGTTTTCCCCAAAGCGCCCGTTTTGGTTTTGGTGCTCGCCAATATGCACCACCCCTTTTAAAAAAGTGCCTGTGGTGATGATCACTTTTTTAGCTCTATAAGTGTTGTTAATGTTCGTGGTTACGCCCACTACCTCATCGTTTTCAAGGATTAAACTTTCGGTCATTTCTTGAGAGACGCTCAAATTAGGGGTGTTTAAAACGAGATTTCTTGCCAAAATGCGGTAAGTGTCCATATCAATTTGCGCTCTAGTCCCCCTAACCGCCGGCCCTTTAGAAGCGTTTAACACACGATATTGCAAACCGCTATGATCCGTAATAATCCCCATAGCCCCCCCTAAAACATCCACTTCTTTAGTCAAATGCCCTTTACCCAAGCCCCCAATGGCCGGATTACAGCTCGCTAAACCGATCGTGTCTATGAGCATGGTGATTAAATGCACCCTAGCCCCCATTTTAGCCGCAATCAAGCTCGCTTCAATGCCTGCATGCCCCCCACCAACCACTAAAATATCACTTTCTTTTACCACTCTTTTTCCTATTTTGATATGATTTTTCTAAAATCTTAGTTTTGAAAAAGTTTTATTGTAGCATGTAGGTTAGTAATTTTAAAGGGTAAAATAAAATGGAAAATCATTCGCATGCCAATACGCATACCGATACGCGCGCCGATGATAAAAGCACTAAGATCGTGCGCTTGTTTGGTCTTATAGGAGGAGCGTTAATCGCACTTATTATCTATTACGCTTTAAACGCTCAAATGCCTCACATTGTAGAAGAAATCCCCAAGCTTAATTCCTTAAATTATAAAGCGATGCCTGTTGTGGCTGGGGTGGCTGTTTTAATGGGGATATGGTGGATGACTGAAGCCATTGACTTGCCTGCAACCGCGCTTTTACCTTTGGTGCTTTTTAGCGTCTTTAGCGTGGATCAATTCGCTAGCGTTAGCTCTTCTTACGCATCGCCGATTATCTTTCTTTTTATGGGAGGGTTTATTTTAGCTTTAAGCATGCAAAAATGGAACTTGCACACGCGCATCGCTTTAAGCATTATTTTATTGGTAGGCACAAGCCCTAGGAGATTGATTTTAGGTTTCATGATAGCTACAGGCTTTCTGTCTATGTGGGTGAGCAATACTGCAACGGCGGTGATGATGCTCCCTGTTGGCATGAGCGTTTTGCAATTAGTCACTAAACTGGTGGGCAAAGAAAACGCCTCTAATTCATGGTATCAAAAAGAAGAAATCACCAAAGCGCATGGGGGTATTATGGGTAATATCGTGCATAAGGGTAAAGACATTACTCAAGTCATTCAAGAAAAGACGACTATCTATCGCACGAATTTCAGTATTTGCTTGATGCTTGGCATCGCTTATGCGGCTTCTATTGGCTCTTTAGGCACTTTGATTGGCACGCCGCCTAACGCTTTATTGGCCGGCTATATGAAAACCGCTTTCAATATTGAAATTGATTTCGCTCAGTGGATGGTGTTTGGGACGCCGTTAGCCTTTATCATGCTCATTTTAGCGTGGCTCTTGCTCACTTATGTGATTTTCCCTTTAAAGATTAAAGAAATCCCAGGGGGCAAGGAAGTCATTAGGGTGGAGTTAAAAAAATTAGGCCGTTTGAGTCAGGCGGAAATCTCGGTGGGCGTTATTTTTATCTTGGCGTCTTTAGGGTGGATTTTTTTGGGCGTAATGTTAAAAGCTTGGGGCATTAAGATAGATAAAATTGATTCCGTGATCGCTATGGGGGTTTCTGCGCTTTTATTCATTTTGCCAGCTAACCATCAGGGCGATAGGCTCATTGATTGGGATATTGCTAAAAAACTCCCTTGGGACGTGCTACTTTTATTTGGTGGCGGGTTGGCTTTGAGCGCGCAATTTTCTAAAACCGGGTTGAGTTTGTGGATCGGGCATTTGGTTTCTGGCTTTTCGCATTTACCGATTTTATTCATCATTGTCATGGTCACTTTAATGGTCATCTTCTTAACCGAAATCACTTCTAACACCGCCACTGCTGCGGCGTTTTTGCCGGTGATTGGAGGGGTGGCGATGGGCATGGGTTATGAAAACCACCAAAGCTTGTTATTGACCATTCCTGTAGCTTTGAGCGCGACTTGCGCGTTCATGCTCCCTGTAGCCACCCCACCCAATGCAATAGCTTATGGCTCTGGGTATGTTAAAATAACGGACATGATTAAAGCCGGTTTGTGGCTTAATTTGGTGGGCGTTGTTTTGATTAGCATGTTTAGCTATTTTTTGGTTTCGTTAATATTTAATTGATTAAGGAAAAAAGTGAAAGAAGAGTTATTTAAAGAAAAGTCTCGTTACATTACAGGGTTTGTTTTAATCATTGTAGCAGGCTTGATTTTGTATGCGGACAATTTGTTGTTGTTTTGGGCGGTTTTAGGGGGGATTTATGCGGTAGGGTTTTCTGAAGCGTTAAGGTTGTTCCAGGTCAAAGCAAGCTTTAGCTTGTATCTCATTTTAGTGTTGTCATGGGTGGCGGCGTATTTTAACGGGCATCCTGTAGAATGCGCTCTTATCAGCGCGATGGTCATGGCTAGCGTCATCGCTTATCAAAAAGCGCACCATAGCGAAGCCATTTTACCCTTTTTATACCCGGGCGTTGGGTTTTTTGCGCTTTTTGGGGTTTATAAGGATTTTGGTGCGGTAGCGATCATTTGGCTTTTAGTCGTGGTGGTGGCAAGCGATGTGGGGGCGTTTTTTGGAGGCAAGCTTTTAGGCAAAACCCCTTTCACAGCCACTTCGCCGAATAAAACCTTAGAGGGCGCGTTCATTGGCGTTGTTTTGGCGAGCGTTTTGGGATCGTTTGTGGGCATGGGGAAATTGAGCGGAGGCTTTCTTATGGCACTCTTTTTTAGTTTTTTAATCGCTCTTATGGCGGTGTTTGGGGATTTGTATGAAAGCTATTTGAAAAGAAAGGCCGGGATCAAAGATAGCGGTAAGATTTTACCCGGGCATGGGGGCGTTTTAGACCGATTGGATTCCATGCTTTTTGGGGCTTTGAGCTTGCATGTGCTGTTGTATTTTTTAGAAGTTTGGAAAGAGACGGCGGTGTTTTTAGGGGATTGAATGGTTGTTTTAGGAAGCACCGGCTCTATCGGGAAAAACGCCCTTAAAATCGCAAAAAAATTTGGCGTAGAAATAGAAGCCTTAAGCTGTGGGAAAAATATCGCTTTAATCAATGAGCAAATCCAAATTTTCAAACCCAAGAAAGTAGCGATCTTTGATCCTAGCGATTTGAATGATTTAGAGCCTTTGGGCGCGGAAGTGTTTGTAGGGCTAGAGGGCATTGATGCGATGATAGAGGAGTGCGTTTCCAATTTAGTCCTTAACGCCATTGTGGGCGTGGCCGGATTGAAAGCGAGCTTTAAAAGCTTACAAAGGAACAAAAAACTAGCCCTAGCGAATAAAGAGAGCTTGGTAAGCGCTGGGCATTTGTTAGACATTTCACAAATCACGCCCATTGATAGCGAGCATTTTGGTTTGTGGGCGTTGTTGCAAAACAAGACTTTAAAGCCTAAATCCTTAATCATTAGCGCGAGTGGGGGGGCTTTTAGAGACACGCCCTTAGATCTTATCGCTATTCAAAACGTGCAAAACGCGCTCAAGCACCCTAATTGGAGCATGGGGGATAAAATCACCATTGATTCAGCGAGCATGGTCAATAAACTTTTTGAAATTTTAGAAACCTATTGGCTTTTTGGCGCGTCTTTAAAGATTGACGCGCTGATTGAAAGAAGTTCTATCGTGCATGCTTTGGTGGAGTTTGAAGACAACTCTGTCATCGCGCATTTAGCGAGCGCAGACATGAAACTACCCATAAGCTACGCCATTAACCCCAAATTCGCTTCGTTGAACGCTTCCATCAAGCCCTTAGATTTATACGCTTTAAGTGCGATTAAATTTGAACCCATTAGCATGGAGCGCTACACTTTGTGGTGCTATAAAGACTTGTTGCTAGAAAACCCTAAGCTTGGCGTGGTGTTGAATGCGAGCAATGAGGTGGCGATGGAGAAGTTTTTGAATCAAGAAATCGCTTTTGGTGGCCTTATCAAAACCATTTCTCAAGCCTTAGAATTGTATGCTAAAAAATCTTTCAAGCTCTCTAGTTTAGAAGAAGTGCTAGAATTGGATAAGGAAGTTAGGGAGCGTTTTAAAAATGTAGCGGGAGTGTAGTATAATGAGATTTTGCTTTTAATAGCGTTTTTATTCCAATTAGGAGTTTTTATGGGGTTAAAAAATAAAATCAAGGGTTTTATTAAAGAGAGAATGCCTTTTGTGGTTAGATATATTCGTAGTTTAAAAGGGGCCAAAAACATTTATGATGAAATCAATCATGAAATTAAGGAAATGTTGGAGGCTAAAAAACTTCATTCTCTTCAAGAAAAAGCTTTATTCAACCATGACCATCAAGAAAGCGTGTTTTTAGCTATCGTCTCTTTAAATAATGAATATTTCATTGAACGCAATAAGAGTATTTATAAAAATAGTTCTCTTAATTATAATTATGGGGGGGGGGCATTTAGAAGATAGGGTTATCCATCCCACTTTAACTCTACCCAATCCCACGCATTCAGGTTATTTTGACTATGATAAAAAAAGTCAAAACCCTAAAAGCCCTCTAAACCCATGGGCTTTTATTAGAGTCAAAAACGAAATCGTTACTTTAGAAGAGAGTTTGTTTTCTATGCTTCCTGCCGTTCAAAGGGGGGTCATTGGTTTTAATGATTGCGATGATGGCTCTAAAGAAGTGGTTTTAGAGTTTTGTAAAAAGTTCCCCTCATTTATCCCTATCAGCTATCCTTATGAAGTCATGCTAAAGGATTGCCCGAGTTTGTGGCACCAATTTTATCATTACTCTAATTATACGCTTTCTTTTATCCCTAAAAATGAGTGGGTAGTAAAAATTGATTGCGATCATATCTATGACGCTAAAAAGCTTTATGAAAGTTTTTATATCCCTAAGAGCATTAAAGAGGTTGTGATGTATTCGCGCATTAATTTTGTGGTGCGAGATTTTGAAGTGTTTGTGTGTAATAGTGGGGATTTTGGGTTTTTAGACGCATGGGGGGATCATTGGTTATTGTATAACGATTGCGAGCCTTTTGAAATTTGGCGCTACAATGATGAAAGTTATGAAGTCCTAAAGCTTAAAGATAAACACCATATTAAAGATAAGGAAATGGTGCAATGGCACTTCCCTTTGGCTAAAAAGAGGCGAAACGCTATCGTTTATGACGATTTGATCCCTTTAAAAGAATTCAAAAAACGCCATGCCGATTTGATAGGCACAAGGATTGAAGAAAGCATGCTAGATGAAAAGAGGATTTTAGAGGTATATCAAAAATTCCGCTTGCCTTAAATCAATCATCGTTTTTTGCTTCCATGCTCTATTTGTAGGTTCATTGAACTAAACCTACAAGCTTATAGCCTATTTCCTTACAAACTGCTTGTATAAAAATTCCTTTCTCCCTATGGCGATGATATGGTTGCGCATTTTGTCATGCAAATCGCCTAAGAAAAAAGGGGCT
Organism: Helicobacter pylori; assembly: GCF_001998165.1. Taxonomy (GTDB): domain Bacteria; phylum Campylobacterota; class Campylobacteria; order Campylobacterales; family Helicobacteraceae; genus Helicobacter; species Helicobacter pylori_DL. The sequence continues at coordinate 36,720 of NZ_MTWR01000020.1, forward strand.
TTTAATTCCAGTTTAGGAATGTCTAGAGCATACACTTGAATCAAGTAATGGTGATCGCCATTAGGAGGCATGGGGCCGATATAGACGCTGTTGTTGAGATTGGAGCGTTGTTTTTCGCTTTCATTAAGAGAGGAACGGATAAAGCCTTGAGTGAGCGAATTGACCCCTTGAGTGATCCTTTTATCCATCATGGAAGCGTTTTCTTCTAAGACATTGTAAGAAATATTGCCCACGACCCAATGGACAAACGGCATGCCGCACACTTTTTGTGCGTCATGATCGATGAGTTCTAACGCATAGCTTTTAGCGCCTTCCACTTTTTGCCATGAGATTTTAGGCGAATAAGTGGGTAAGCCGTTTGGGTTAAGAAACCCCCTAGGAGCGTTACCGCCAAATTTAGCGTCCAAATACCCTTCTGAATCGGTTTGAATCATCACTTCAAAAGTTTTCATTTTAAGCCCTTTTTCTTTGAAATCATTTTCCTTTATTGTAGCATGATCATAAAAACACATCTTAATTTGGAGCATGGTATTAGAATAATCATTTTTAATGATTAAATAGTTATTTATTTTTACTAGTTACCATTGAACGCATGGAAAGTAGAATAAATCGTTTGAGCGCCAAAATAGACGCACTATTGGAACAGCAAAAAAGAGTGATTTCGTTGTTAGAAACTTATTTGAGCGTTTATTCCACACCACAAGAGGCTTCAAATAAGCTTTTTAAGGGCATTAGTCAAGGCATGGAGTTGGCCCCAGAAATCGCGCAAGAAGATGAAGAAAAACGCCTTTATGTGTTGCAATATTTAAGCCATGTGGATATTACCAAAAACAAGCAAGACTCTCAGCTCAAAAAAGATTGTTTGGAATTTATCCAAAGGTTTAATATCCCAAAACCCCTTATCATTACCGCTCTTTATAACCTTAAGGGCATTAAACCCACTAAAAAAGAAGTGGCGAAACAATTGCAAAAACTCTATGTATGGGAGAGGCGTTACCAACAAGGGGGGATAGACGCTTTAAAAGACAGGCGTGGGAGACCCCTTAAAAACCCTAAGCGGGTTGATAATGGCTATGTTGGTTTTTAATGGAGGTATTCGTGTTTCTCAAAATGTTTTTTAAAATTCATCTTATTTTAAGTTAAAATTAAGAAAATATCTTGTATTTAATCATAATTTAGACTTAGATAAGAAAATCTATGTAAAATTTTTGAGGAGAATATTAACCTTGTTACAACGAATTTATTTAGACAATAACGCTACAACTAGGATTGACCCTAAAGTCAAGGAGATCATGGATCCTTTTTTAAGGGATCATTACGGGAACCCTAGCTCGTTACACCAGTTTGGCACAGAAACCCACCCAGCCATTGCAGAAGCACTGGATAAGCTCTATAAGGGCATTAACGCTAGGGATATAGATGATGTGATCATCACTTCTTGCGCGACAGAGAGCAATAATTGGGTTTTAAAGGGCGTGTATTTTGATGAATGTTTGAAAAAGGGCAAAAACCATATTGTAACCACGGTTGCAGAGCATCCGGCGGTGCGATCCACTTGTAATTTTTTAGAAAGCTTGGGGGTGGAGGTTACTTACTTGCCCATTAATGAGCATGGGAGCATCACCGCCGATCAAGTCAAAGAAGCGATCACAGAAAAAACCGCTTTAGTGAGCGTGATGTGGGCGAATAATGAAACCGGTCTCATTTTCCCTATTGAAGAAATTGGGGCTATCTGTAAAGAAAAGGGCGTGTTGTTCCATACCGATGCGGTGCAAGCGATTGGTAAAATCCCTGTAGATGTGTTGAAAGCGAATGTGGATTTCCTTTCTTTTAGCGCGCACAAATTCCATGGGCCTAAAGGCATTGGGGGTTTATACATTAGAAGTGGGGTGGGATTGACCCCTCTTTTTCATGGCGGGGAGCATATGAATGGCAGGCGCAGCGGGACTTTGAACGTGCCTTATATCGTGGGCATGGGCGAAGCGATGAAATTAGCCGTAGAGCATTTAGACTATGAAAAAGAAGTGGTAGGGAAATTGCGCGACAAATTAGAAGAAGCGCTTTTGAAAATCCCTGATGTGATGGTAGTAGGGGATCGAGTCCATCGTGTGCCTAACACGACTTTAATCAGCGTGAGAGGGATTGAAGGAGAGGCCATGCTGTGGGATTTGAATCGCTCTAATATCGCCGCTTCCACAGGGAGCGCTTGCGCGAGTGAGGATTTAGAGGCTAACCCCGTAATGGTGGCGATTGGGGCGAGTAAGGAATTGGCTCATACCGCTATCAGGCTTTCATTGAGCCGTTTTAACACGGAAGCTGAGATTGACAAAACGATTGAAGTTTTCTCTCAAGCGGCTGTAAGATTGAGAAACATTTCAAGCTCTTATTAAAAAGAACATAAAGGAATCAAAATGGCAAAACATGATTTAGTGGGATCGGTTCTCTGGGACGCATATTCTAAAGAAGTTCAAAGGCGCATGGATAACCCTACGCATTTAGGGGTCATCACAGAAGAGCAGGCTAAAGCCAAAAACGCTAAGCTCATTGTGGCGGATTACGGCGCAGAAGCATGCGGTGATGCGGTGAGGTTGTATTGGCTTGTAGATGAAAGCACGGACACGATTATTGATGCGAAATTTAAAAGCTTTGGTTGCGGGACAGCGATCGCAAGCTCAGATATGATGGTAGAATTGTGTTTGAATAAAAGAGTCCAAGATGCAGTAAAAATCACGAATTTAGATGTGGAAAGAGGCTTGAGAGACGATCCGGACACGCCGGCTGTCCCTGGGCAAAAAATGCACTGCTCGGTGATGGCGTATGATGTGATCAAAAAAGCTGCCGGCATGTATTTGGGGAAAAACGCTGAAGATTTTGAAGAAGAGATCATCGTGTGCGAGTGTGCTAGGGTGAGTTTAGGCACGATTAAAGAAGTGATTAAGCTCAATGATTTAAAAAGCGTTGAAGAAATCACTAACTACACCAAAGCCGGTGCCTTTTGTAAAAGCTGTGTGAGGCCTGGAGGGCATGAAAAAAGGGATTATTACCTAGTGGATATTCTTAAAGAAGTGCGCGAAGAAATGGAAGCTGAAAAACTTAAAGCCGCTGCGAATAAATCCCAAAGTGGGGAATTGGCTTTTAGGGAAATGACTATGGTTCAAAAGATTAAAGCGGTGGATAAAGTCATAGATGAAAATATCCGCGCTATGCTTATGATGGATGGGGGGGATTTAGAGATTTTAGACATTAAAGAAAGCGATGATTACATTGATGTGTATATCCGCTACATGGGGGCATGCGATGGGTGCATGAGCGCGACTACCGGGACTTTATTTGCCATTGAAAACGCTTTGCAGGAATTATTGGATCGCAGTATCAGAGTGTTACCGATTTGATTTGTTTTGATATTTTTAGGGGGTGAAGGCCTTTTTTGAGCGAAGCGCTAATAAACTCAAAATGAGGAATGATCAGCGCTTGTAACATTATTCATTATACGCTACTTTTATGCTAACATGCTATTTTGAAGCGATTTGCGATGATGATTGAAGGAACTTGATGGAAAAGACAGAAAACACAGATGAAACTCGCTTGAGGGAAACTAAAAATAAACTAGGACGCAAACCAAAAGCAGACGCTAATAAAAAAACTCGTGCGGTAAGCTTGTATTTTTCTGATGAGCAATACCAAAAACTAGAGAAAATGGCTAACGAAGAAGAAAGCGTGGGATCTTATATCAAACGCTATATTTTGAAAGCTTTAAGAAAAATAGAGCAAAATGGCCCTTGATAACTTTTTAACTTGTTTTTAGTTTAACTCCACGGGTTTTACTATAAAGCAAAATGATTAAAACCCCCATTTTTATCTGGTCTTTAGCTGTGTGATTTTTAAAAAGAGGGAATACTATGGCTAAAAAAACTTCTTTATTTGAGTGTCAGCATTGTGGTTTTACAAGCCCTAAATGGCTAGGAAAGTGCACTCAGTGCAACGCATGGGAGAGTTTTATAGAATTGAACCAAGCCCAAAAGGAAATTTTAAACGCGCTTAAAAATCCGATCCCACAAGCACAAAAAAGCGTTTCTATCGCTGCAATTGAGCATGAAGAAGTGGTGAAATTTTCTTCCACTCAAAGCGAATTGGATATTGTCTTAGGTGGGGGGATCGCTAAAGGAGGGTTGTATTTAGTGGGGGGGAGTCCTGGGGTGGGGAAATCCACTCTGCTTTTAAAAGTGGCTTCTGGCTTAGCCAAAAACCAGCAAAAGGTTTTGTATGTGAGCGGGGAAGAGAGCTTGAGCCAGATTAAAATGCGCGCCACTAGATTGGATTGCATAGAAAAAGAATTGTATCTGCTCAATGAAATCAATTGGCCTGTGATTAAGGCTAATATAGAAAGCGAAAATTATTTTGCTTGCGTGATTGATTCTATCCAAACGCTTTATTCGCCAGAGATTTCTTCAGCCCCCGGCTCTATTTCGCAAGTGCGAGAGATCACTTTTGAGCTCATGCGTTTGGCAAAAACAAGAGATGTTGCTATTTTTATCATTGGTCATATCACTAAAGAAGGGAGCATCGCAGGGCCTAGAGTGCTAGAGCATATGGTAGATAGCGTGCTGTATTTTGAGGGCGATCCCAGTAGGGAATTAAGGATTTTGAGGAGTTTTAAAAACCGCTTTGGCCCTACGAGTGAAATCGGCTTGTTTGAAATGAAAGAGCAGGGTTTGGTGAGCGCTAAAGAAGCTTCAAGCTTGTTTTTTTCCAAAGAAGAGCCTATGGAGGGGAGTGCGATTACTATCACTTTAGAAGGCTCAAGAGCGTTGATTTTAGAGATTCAGGCGTTGGTGAGCGAGTGCAGTTTTGGAGTGCCCAAACGATTAGCAAACGGGTTTGACACTAACCGCCTTAACATGCTTATTGCTTTGTTAGAAAAAAAACTAGAAATCCCTTTAAACCGCCATGATGTGTTTATCAATGTGAGCGGAGGCATCAAAATTAGCGAGCCGGCTTGCGATTTAGCGGTGATTGCCAGTATCCTTTCAAGCTTTAAAAACAGAAAAATTGACAATAAAACGGCGTTTTTGGGCGAAGTGAGTTTGAATGGTAGGATTTTAGAAGCCCCTAATTTGAATGCTAGATTGAAAGAAATGGAAAATTACGGCTTTTTAAAAGCCATATTGCCTAAAAAACCCAGTCAAAAAACATCTATCAAATGCTATGAAGCCAATGCGGTGGGTAAGATTGTTGAATGGATGTGATTTTAACTTTTGTTACCTAATAGAACAGAGTCTTATTAAAATTTAAACTCAATTTAAAGAGCAATTACCATTTTTTTTAGTTATAATGGCAAACACCATTAAAATCAAAACAAAGGTTATTCAATGAAGGTATTATCTTATTTGAAAAATTTTTATCTTTTTTTAGCGATAGGAGCAATTATGCAAGCGAATGAAAACATGGGATCTCAACACCCAAAAACCGATGAAAGAGTGATTTACTTGGCTGGGGGGTGCTTTTGGGGGCTAGAGGCGTATATGGAGAGGATTTATGGCGTCATAGACGCAAGCTCTGGCTACGCTAACGGCAAGACTTCAAGCACGAATTATGAAAAATTGCATGAGAGCGATCATGCTGAAAGCGTGAAAGTGATCTATGATCCTAAAAAGATCAGTTTGGACAAGTTGTTGCGTTACTATTTTAAGGTGGTTGATCCGGTGAGCGTGAACAAGCAAGGTAATGATGTGGGCAGGCAGTATCGCACAGGGATTTATTATGTCAATAGCGCGGATAAGGAAGTGATAGACAACGCTTTAAAAGCGTTACAAAAAGAAGTGAAAGGCAAAATCGCCATTGAGGTAGAGCCTTTAAAAAATTATGTGAGGGCTGAAGAGTATCACCAAGATTATTTGAAAAAACACCCTGGTGGTTATTGCCATATTGATTTGAAAAAGGCGGATGAAGTGATTGTGGATGACGATAAATACACTAAACCTAGCGATGAAGTTTTAAAGAAAAAACTCACCAAACTCCAGTATGAAGTTACGCAAAACAAACACACTGAGAAACCCTTTGAAAACGAGTATTACAACAAAGAAGAAGAGGGCATTTATGTGGATATTACCACAGGCGAGCCGTTATTTTCTTCAGCGGATAAATACGACTCTGGTTGCGGGTGGCCAAGCTTTTCTAAGCCCATCAATAAAGATGTGGTGAAATACGAAGACGATGAGAGCCTTAATAGGAAACGCATTGAAGTGTTGAGCCGTATTGGTAAGGCGCATTTGGGGCATGTGTTTAACGATGGACCTAAAGAATTAGGGGGCTTAAGGTATTGCATCAACAGCGCGGCTTTAAGGTTTATCCCCTTAAAAGACATGGAAAAAGAGGGCTATGGCGAGTTTATCCCTTATATCAAAAAGGGTGAATTGAAAAAATACATCCAAGATAAAAAAACGCATTAAGGGGTAATGACTAAGCCTCCTAATGGGGGTTTAAGCGTTTGGATTATCTTAAAAACATCTCAAACCGCCTTAAATAATTTATTTTTTGATTACTCTTACTTTGAAGACATTCTTTTTTAAGTTTTATGGTTTTGTTCTCATCAAATAAAGATAACTAAAACTTTTTATTTTTTTTAAAATGGGGTTTTTAATTTTATTTTTTGTTTCAAACTCATTTTTTAAGGGGGTAGGGGGTTATCCCATTACAACCCCCAACTAATTTCCCCTAACCCTAAAGAAGCGCTTTTTTAGAGATTATCGCTTGCTGGTGAAAGCTTTTTGGTATTAATTTTAAAAATGCCCTTGAGCGTTTTTAGATTTACCCCATAATGAGCTTGTGTAAAGTCGCTAAAATGCTTAAAGCATAAATGAGGAGCAACAGGATTTTATGCACCTTTTCATTAGCCAAAGCGATGAGCTTGATCCCAATGCCCACCCCTAAAAACGCTCCGACACCGGTGATCACCCCGGCTTGAACGCTTACATCATCAAGAACCTTCCCGTTATAAAGAGAGATGACCCCAGATAAAGAAGCGAACACCACAAAAAATAGCCCCAAAGGCACGATTTTTTTAGAATCGTATTTTAAAAAATAGCCCAAAAACGGCACCATTAAAATCCCCCCACCCATGCCTAGCGGGATAGAAAAGATGCCGGTAACAAAACCAGCGAGCATCAAAACCCCATGCGTTCTATCCATAGACACAAAAGGGATTGCGCGCTTTTTTTCGGGCGTTTTGTTATTCGCATGCAAATCAAAATGCATTTCTTCAAAATGCTCTGGCTTCTTGTTGTTAGAAAAAGCGTATTTGATAAAGGTGTAGCACACCACCACCACAAACACGCTCATTAAAATTTTATCGTTAATGATTTTTAAGATAAAGCTCCCTAAAACCGCCCCCATTAGCCCTCCAAGTGCAGCAAATGAGCCTTCTTTCAAATCCAACAAGCCCTTTTTGTAATTGATGATAGAGCCGACCACTGAAGAAAAAAGCATTTGCATGAGCGAAATACCCACCGCATGGCTATAACTAAAATGGGCAAAAATCGCGCTAGGGACGACAATCTCCCCCCCACCAATACCAAAAAACCCGGCGGTGATGCCGGTGAATAGCCCCACAAGAGCCAAAATAAACGCTGTTGATTCTTCCATGAAAAACTCCCTAAATTCTAAATTATTACTTTATCAAAAAAGAGCGATAATCTTTAAAAAATCTTTCTTTAATGATTGCAAAAATAGGGTTTTGATTACTTTAATTTTATCGCTTGAGAGCGATTTATAAGAGATTATCCAAGATCTCTTTATTTGCTTAATTTAAAAATGCCTTCAAGCGTTTTCAGCAAGCCCCCTTTTTTAAAGAGGGTTTAATAAGCAAACACATAATTCAAATACACGCTATAGAGCCTTCTGTATTTGAGTTCAGCGCCCATGAAAGAATAATAGTTGGTGTTGATCGTGGGGATCTTAAAGCCTAATTCAATGCCATGCTGAGCGGCATGATCGCTGTCTTTTTTCTTAGGCCTAGCGAGGTTCATTCTCAAGCCTAAGTCAAACAAAAATTGGAAATTAGAAGTGCTGACATTAGCGTTATAAATGCCATTCATCATGGTCAAATTCACTTGTTGGGAATTAAGCCATGAAGTCCCGGCTAACGCAAAGCCTCCAAAAAGCCCCACGGAAAGCTTGTTATTTTTGCCTAAGAAATTGGTGTTTTTATCGTTAATGAAGTTATAAAGAGCGTCCATACCCACCCCATAAGTCCACACATCAGAAGCGGAGTTGAAGAAATTGGATTTGATATAAGCATGGTTGTAATCAAAGAAACCATAATACCTTAACCCCCAATTCCTTTTTTTACCAAAGAATTGCTTGTAACCCACTTGCACGCCGATGCCGTTCATTGCGCCGTTATTGTTTTGATAGTCAATCACGCCGATACGCCTGAAAGGGTTTTTGCCTAATTCTTGCGTGATGGTTTGGAGCTGGCTGTATTTGTTGGTATCCAAAGAATAAGTGAGCAAACCTTCTGGGGAATTAGGGTTTTGAGTGGCATGCGTCATGTTTTGAAGGGACTTAGCGTTAGGCAAATGAGAGATACCGCTATTGATCGCTTTTGAGTCGTTCCCTAAAGTGCTAAGGGCTTCTTTAAAATCCAAAATGGTTTGAGCCAAAGCTTTCTCTTGATTGACCTGGTTGCCGTAATAAGTGGTGTGTTGCTCTAAAGAATTGAGAGTCTCTTTCACAAACGCGCAGCCTGAACCCCAAGTGTTATTAGTGATCACACCAGCCGATCCTGCTTTACATTCTTCTAAATCCCCTTGGATAGGCCCTTGAATGCTGTGGAAATTGTTCGCTACTTGCTTAGCTAAATTTAAAATCTCTGCTTGAGCGTTAGCT
>NZ_MTWR01000175.1:0-371 GCF_001998165.1 Helicobacter pylori
TAACCACATCGGCCGCTACCTCAACAACCTGGAAAATGGCGTGTTTTTGAAATACTTTTTATCCTATCCTATCAAGTATGAAAAGCATCAGGCTGAAAAAATCAGAGAGAGTTTGTAAAAAGGCTTGAAAACATCCTTACCCCGGCATGTTTTTGACGATGAAAAAACGGCTAAAACTGATGTAGTAAGTTGCGTGGCTTTTTGTGGGAACGAGCCAAAAAGTGATGGTTTTAAAATTGCGATTAGAATCTTTATGAGATTGGATCAAGCTTGGGCGTTTCAAGCGAGTAGTAGGGTAAGCAATGCCCCCAGAGCAAAAAGGGTTGCATGAGAGTATCCAAGCTCAAAAACCCAAAAAAGGCGTTTTCTTG
>NZ_MTWR01000176.1:0-302 GCF_001998165.1 Helicobacter pylori
AATCCTAGCAGTATTTTACCCATCAATGCGAGCAACAAGACGGTGGATTTAACCCTAACGCAATACCTTTATGGCTTAGGGGGGCAAGAGTTGTTGTATTTTAAAATATCGCAACTCATCAATCTTGACGATAAAGTTTCGCCCTTTAAAATGCCCCTAGATAAATACTTGGCTTTCAACGCCTTAAGCTCTATTGTCCTCATTGCTTTAGTCATTCTCGTTGGAGGCAAGATCGCTTTATTCGCTCTGACTTTTGTGGGCTTTTTCAACTCTATCATGTTCCCTACCATCTTCTCTTTGGC
>NZ_MTWR01000177.1:0-246 GCF_001998165.1 Helicobacter pylori
CCCTTTTGCCCGCGAGTCCGGTAAATCCAAAGGGCAGTTTTTCACCCCTAGCGAAGTTTCGCTTTTATTGGCCCTTTTGCTTGGCATTGATGAAAACACCAGACAGGATAAAAGCATCTATGATCCCGCTTGCGGGAGCGGTTCGTTATTGTTAAAAGCTTCTAGTTTAGCCGGTAAAAACGGTTTAACTATCTATGGTCAAGAAAAAGACATAATCCTTAAAAAAGAGTTTGAACATGTTAGAAA
>NZ_MTWR01000178.1:0-389 GCF_001998165.1 Helicobacter pylori
AATAAAAACCGCGGCCATGACGCCCTAAACCTCCACAAACATCCCACCCAAAAACAAGACCTCACCCCCAGATACGCTTAGGTTTGCGTCCTTTTTTCTAATGGCGTTTTATTGGACAAAGCGTTAGTCATTTATTTCAAAGCCCCCTATAGTTTCACCGGTGAAGACGTGTGCGAAATCCAATGCCATGGAAGCCCCCTTTTAGCGCGTAGCGGTAATAAAAATCTTGCAAGACTTTCAAATCGCTTAAATGCTATCGCTAGATAGGGCGTATTGATACGCCCAGCCAATAGAAGTGGAATCGCTCCCTATTTCCACTTTAGCGTCCTTAGGCAGATTATTCACTCGGTTTAGTTGCTCTAAAACCCTATCCCTAAATGCAAAAAATC
>NZ_MTWR01000179.1:0-206 GCF_001998165.1 Helicobacter pylori
AGCCAATTTTTGGATCAATACCGTATGCCCTAAATGCAAATCGGGAGCGGTAGGATCAAAACCGGCCTTAACGATAAAGCGTTCATTGGTTTCATAATATTTTCTCACCAGCTTTTCAATGTATTCTAATCCAATGATTTCATTAGCGCCTCTTTTGATCTCTTTTAAGGCGATACTGATTTTTTGTTCCATGTTTATTCCTTAAA
>NZ_MTWR01000021.1:0-4047 GCF_001998165.1 Helicobacter pylori
TTTTGTATTAGTTAGATGCTCCAACTATATTCCCTATGATGACAAATTGCCCCCTGAAGAGAACGCTGAAAAAGTGGCTTTTTTAAGGGCTAAAATGAATGCTTACAGCACTTTAGAAAGCATTTTAATCACTACAAAAATGCACAAATCTATTGTTAAAGCGCTTCAAGTTAAAAATAACGTTATCAGCCATTTATTCGGGCTTGTTGATTTTTTAACATCTAAATCCATTTTGGCTAAAAGGTTCGTGGATGCCATCAACCATCGTGTGTATGTCATGGTGCAATTCCCTTTCATTCAGCCTGAAGATCTCATCGCTTACTTTAAAGCCAAACGCATCGACCTTTCTTCAACGAGCGCTAAAAAATTGAGCGTGATTTTAAACAAGGAGTTGTTCCACATCTAAGAGCTTGGGATTTAAGATGCGGTTTTTAAGCGTGAAGCTATGCCGATGAAAAGGCGTAGCCCCTAGCTTAATGATCGCTTCTATATGCTGTTTAGTCCCATACCCGCAATTCTTATCCCAGCCGTATTCCTTAAACAAAGCGTGCAATTGTCGCATTTCTCTGTCTTTAAAGGCTTTCGCTAAAACAGACGCCATAGCGATTTGAGCGATCTTCTCATCGCCCTTGATGATGGTTTGTATATTAGGGTAGCGTTTATTCAAGCCAAACGCCGTGTTGCCGTCTATTTTTATTTTATTGGCTAAAGAGTGGTCATTTTCTAAAATTTCTTGCACAGCGAGTTTCAAACACACCCCTAAGCCTAAGTTATCAATTTCATTCGCGCTTTTTTTAACCACGAAAAACCCCACCTCACCATGCGTTTTGATTTTATCTTCCAAGAAAAAGCGTTTTTTTGGGCTGAGCTTCTTGCTATCCTTAAGCCCCATTTCTAAAAACTCTAAGGCTGTTTTTTCACCGCACACCACCCCCGCCACAAAAAGCGAGCCAGCCAAACACCCCCTACCCGCTTCATCAATACCTAGAGTCATTTGCTTGATAAATTTTTTGAGAGATTAGGTTTTTCAGGATTAGGCAAATACTTTTCAAACACCTTCTCGCACCCCCTAATAATTTTTTGTTTATACCATGAACCTTGTCCACAAAAATTACAAAACTTTTCATGATGGTCCGCCAAAACTTTCTGAATAACTTCTTGCTTATTTTTTTCAAAATGCAGAAAATGTTTTTCTAAAAAATTCCAAAAACTTTCAATAATGCTGTATTTATATTCATCTTCTTTTATACGCCCTCCTAGTAACGCAACAGCTTTTTTAAAAAAGCTGAACGCATCTTCCTTATATTCAGTTTCAATTCCTTGATAGATATATAATCGGGCTTGCTGATTGTCAATATAATCCACATTATAGAGCCTATTTTTTTGCTTCGCCTTACCATATGCTTGATTCAAATAGTCTTGTGCCTCTTTAAACTTGCCTATTGATATATGACATATTGCATATTGCAACCAAAACTGAGGATTCTCTATAAGAATTGGAATCTCTCTTTTCCTCGCATTTCCATGCAAATTTAGGATATAAAGCTCATCGTAGCATTCTAAAAGAGAGCGCCTTAATCCTCTAAAAGTAGGGTTGTCTAAAAAGGCGTTGTTAGAGATAAAGCCAAAAAGGCCATGCCCTAATGATTCGATCTTGTTTTGAGCGAAACGCATGAATTTCACGTAATCGTCTAAGAGCCATTTAGGGTTTTTCTCCTTTTGCAGTTTGTATTTGGAATGGAGTTTTTTAAGTTCCTTTAGGGCGTTTTTGCTGCCGCTTTGCTTTTGGATTTGAACGCTGCTTAAAAGCGTTTGGATTTTATCGGTGAGCTTAACGTTTTTTTCAATTTCTATGGTTTGAAATTCAGGCTCTATACCGTAAGTGGCTTTCACTTCCCATTCAAACAAGCCCTTATTGCTGCTCGCCCCGCTATAAGGGGGGTTACCGGTGATGATAAGGATGTTTTCATTTTTTTTAATTTCTTGAGCGCTTTTAAGCTCTTTTTCAAAAATCGGGTTTAGCCCACGATAAGCGATGATCTCACTAGGCTGTATGAGGGTGTTGGTTAAAATGATTTGAAGCACATCGTTTCCTTTGAGAGGCTTTTTAAATTCCTCCTTAAAGGCTTGGCTGAGGTTCAAATGAGCGATCGCATAAGGAGCGATCAAATATTCAAACCCATAGAATTGCTTCAAGAGGTTTTGGTATTTGTCCTCTTTAGTGGAGGTACCTCCATCGCTTGTTTTTCTCACTTCTAGCGCTTTTCTAAACGCTTCTAATAAAAAAGTGCCGGTGCCGGTAGCAAAATCTAAGAGCTTGATGTTTTCGTTATCTAAAGCGCTTTTTAAGCCTAAGGGAGCGTCTTTGAAATGCGTTTTGAGCAGGCTATCCAAAGCGTTAATGATGAATTCCACCACAGGATCTGGGGTGTAATACACGCCCTTTTTCTCTCGCAATTTAGGGTCATAAGCGCTTAAAAAGGTTTCATAAAAGTGCAAATAAGGGTCTTTATCGTCATTCAAATCTTTAAGGATAGAATCCATATCAACATGATTTATCGAGCTTAAGATTTCATTTAAAAGCCATTGGATTTCTTTTATTTCATCAAGTTTCTTTAAAAAATCCGCCATTTCTCTGATCACAGCGAAGTTTTTAGGGATAGTGCTTCTCACATTATTGAAATCTATTTTTTCAAAAGGGTGGTTGAGCTTGGCTAGAAAAAGGCTGTAGGTGAGCGTTTGAGCGAACGCATCGCTAAAGTCTTCAAAACTCAATTCTTCATAAAGATATTCTTTAAAATTCTTAAAAATGCTAGAAACTTGATCGTCTTTTTGGTATTGGATTAGAGCGTCTTTTAAATACTTGGTGGGCGCGCTTAAACGCGTTGCAAAATCTTTAGCGTTAGTAATAGGGGCTGCTTCGTGATTGAAAAAGCCTCTAAACAATTCAATCAGATCGCGCTCGGCGGTTTGCGGGTTGGGTTTTGGGGGTTTAGGGGGCTCGTCAAGGCTGGCGATAGAAATTTCTCTTTTAATTAAAGGCTTATTCTCTTCATCTTTCCCTACCCACACGAAATTAAGGTAATCGGTGAGCATGAGGTTAGGGTTTAATTCTAAATATTTAAGAACTTGATCGTTTTTTAAGAGCTGGTTAAGATCGGTCCCTACCTTTTTATTTTCTATATAGCCGATATTAAGCCCTTGAAAAGAAATGCGAAAATCAGGCTGACTTCCTCGCTCTCTTTTAGGTTCATGCTCAATCTTAAATTCTTTATTGAAATGGTCTTTTAAGCTATCAAGCAAGTTTTCTAAAGGGCGACGGTGCGTGTGTTCATTACTTTCAGGCGTCAGATCTTTAATGCTTTCTAAATATTCTTTTAGCATGCTAATAACCCCTTTTTGAAGTCTTTAAGCCATTTTCATGTGCATGTCAATAAAAGTGGCTTGATGGATTAAAGCCCCTACACTAATGGCATCCACGCCGCTTTTGGCGTAAGCGTTGATGCTCTCTAGTGAAATGTTCCCGCTCGCTTCCAATAAGACAAAGGGGTAATGCGCCTCTCTGTAAGCGGCAATTTCTTTCGTTTCTCCAACGCTCATGTTATCGCACATCACAATATCCGCTCCCGCGCTCATGGCGTTTTTGGCCTCTTCAAAGCTCTCGCATTCAATTTCAATTTTAGCCGTGAAAGGCAAGTTTTTTCTGGCATGCGTTAAAAAGCTTTTTAAATCTTTCACATGCTTTAAATGCGTGTCTTTAAGCATTAAAGCGTCATCTAGCCCTAAGCGGTGGTTGCTCGCCCCCCCATTTAGCACGGAATATTTTTCAAAGATCCTTAAAAGGGGTCTGGTTTTTCTCGTATCCAACAAACGCACCTTGTGAGAATTTAAAGCTTCTACAAAACGGCTCGTTAAAGTGGCGATCCCGCTGCTGTGTTGCAAAAGGTTTAATAGGGTACGCTCAATCTTTAAAAGCATGCTAAAATCCCCCCTAATCTCCATTAAGGTGTCTTTAGGCTTGAAACGCTCTTTATCTTTAATGGTTTG
>NZ_MTWR01000180.1:0-243 GCF_001998165.1 Helicobacter pylori
AAACGCCCAAGCTTGATCCAATCTCATAAAGATTCTAATCGCAATTTTAAAACCATCACTTTTTGGCTCGTTCCCACAAAAAGCCACGCAACTTACTACATCATTAAGGTTTGATCACAATGGATAGAAACAACAATAATAGGCGATAAAGACAAAATCGTATAAAAACTCAAGCTAGAAGCGTAGTAAAACAATTCGCTCAAGCCCAAAAAGGCGTTTTTCAGACGCTCGGGGAAAATCATT
>NZ_MTWR01000181.1:0-482 GCF_001998165.1 Helicobacter pylori
TTCTAAGCGAATGCATGGCAAGCATTGGCGTGGTAGGGAACGAAGATTTTATCAATGTCTCTATCGGTAAGGCAGGGCGTAACCGCCACAGAGGGATCCGCCCACAAACTCGTGGGAGCGCGATGAACCCCGTGGATCACCCGCATGGTGGGGGTGAGGGTAAAACAGGGACAAAAACCCTGCCATTATGCACATTATAAGTAAAACCAATCATTTCAGGCAAAATGGTGCTTCTTCTAGACCATGTTTTAATCGGGCGGTTATCCTTGCCCTCTTTTGCCTTGAGCGCTTTCAAACGGCGGAATTTTTATTAGAGCATGGCTTGATTGATATGATTGTGCACAGGAAGGATTTGAAGAAGACTTTGAGCGATCTCATCGCTATGATGACGCATAAGACTTCAAAGATTTTTTAAAGTTTTAAGATTGATGCGTTGCGTGGTGTATTCTATCGCTAAAAGTTCGCCCCTAGATTTGGTGAAA
>NZ_MTWR01000182.1:0-228 GCF_001998165.1 Helicobacter pylori
TTGGATTTTAACCCTAACGCATTGAGTTTTTGTTTAGCAATCTTCAATTCTTCTTGGTTTTCTCGCCCCCCAAAAGCATAAAAAATAAAGCGGTTGCCATTGCCATCCACCTCATCAATCCAACATTGCTTGGAAAAATACAGCTTGTTGTCGCTTTTGAGCTTTTCTAAAGCGATTTCTTTCGCATAGACCACGCTCCCAGCGCTCGCTTCCATAAGCATGGTGCTT
>NZ_MTWR01000183.1:0-291 GCF_001998165.1 Helicobacter pylori
CATAAATGACAGCGTTTATACTTTTCTCTCTAGGTATAAAAAGGGTATCAGCCTGAATAACATTATCGCTCAAATCATGCGAGAGCAAATCAGGATTAAGCCCATTATCACTATTAGAGAAGGAAGCCATATTTTTATTAGTCCTAATACGGATATTTGGTTTCCTATCCCTAAAAACAATGAAGTCTTAGCGAAACTCTTAGAGCATAAGATCGTAAAAATTGGATTAATTATTGTGATTGTGTTAGCTGGGTTTTTTCTTTTTTACGAACAAGAAATCAAAGAAAAAGC
>NZ_MTWR01000184.1:0-251 GCF_001998165.1 Helicobacter pylori
TTAGCGTTTGTGATGTGTTCTTTTTTAGAAATGCCAAAGCCCAGTAAGGCTGGGGTGGGGCTAAAGGTTTTTAAGGTTTTGATGTACAAATAATCATAACAATGAGAAAAAGAACACTATTACTCGTAGGATGAAAATCGCTCACAATAGTCTTCCGGAAACAGACATGAAAGCCCACATGAAACCGAAGTGGCGCAAACTAGCTAACATAAGATCTGAAATGCTTGTAGAAAAGAAAAAACAACTTGAAG
>NZ_MTWR01000185.1:0-355 GCF_001998165.1 Helicobacter pylori
ATCAGCGATGATTTTATTAATCATTTGCCCTAAGACTTGATCGTTCATGATTTTATTCACTACGCCTTCGCCTAGCAAATCGTTCAACACTTTTTGACCCATTCCAGAAATCGCGCCCAATAATTCCTTACTGGGATTGGTGATGCTATTTAAAGCGATATTCACTAACACGCTTAAATCCCTAGCCCATTGTAAAGATGAAGAAGACACAACCAGATCGTAATCGCAAAAAACATGTTCTTCAAAATCCGCATGCTCTAAAGAGATTTTTTGAATATTAATAGAATGCGTGGGGTGTAATTTGAGCATGTTCATGGAATTATCCAAAGCGATAAACTCTTCAATCACAATATTA
>NZ_MTWR01000186.1:0-202 GCF_001998165.1 Helicobacter pylori
CCTCCATAACTTGAAAAGAAAAGAGAAAATCAAACCCACCCACCCACAACACCACCCCAAAAGCCAAAAAGACAGCCCATAAAGGGACCGCCCCTAAAACCGCCACGCTTCCCGCAATGGGGGCCAAACCCAAAGCCAAGCCCACGATGAAAGGGATAATGGGGTAATTTGGCACATGCAATTTGTTGTCTTTAATCGTAAT
>NZ_MTWR01000187.1:0-353 GCF_001998165.1 Helicobacter pylori
CTAGCCAAAGAGAAGAAACAAGCGGACATCAAAATGATGTTAGAGGCAGAGAAACAGGGGATTTATCCCAAGATACGAGAGGAGTATCACAGCCACCGCAATCCCCATCTCATCAGCAAAATAGCTCCAGAGATTTGGGGCTTTCTCTCTCTAGAGAACAGCCAGGACAGACTGGACGCTTACGCCTTCAAAAACGATCTTAAAGGCAATTAAAATCCCATCATCTCTTAAAAGACTCTTAGCACTTAATGAAACGCATAAGAAAACCTTAGAAAATGGCAATGAAATCGCTAAAGAATACGACTATCTTAAAGACATTTACCAAGAAGTAGAAACAACAAAAGATGGCGAAA
>NZ_MTWR01000022.1:0-10181 GCF_001998165.1 Helicobacter pylori
CCACCCGTAATTAAAAAACACCTTAAAATGGCTAGCCCCTTCATTGAAAACAAAAGAGTTCGTGTAATCGCCACCGCTAGAAACGACGCTAGCTTTTCTTTGGATTAAAGGGATGCTAATCCCTACAGAATATTTAGAATGCTTATAGCGGTAGTTCAATCCGGTAGCCACATCTAAATTACCGCTCCCTTTGACTTTGTTCAACACATAATAGCTGTTATACAAGCCCCTTAACCCCCCAAAGATACCAAAAGATGAAGAAAAGTTCCTTTGAACGCCTATAGGGCTATTTTTATTAGAGTAAGTGGTGATGAAATCTAGTAATAAATCTATCCCCCCACCATAGCTCAATTGCTGGAATTTTTGATTAAGGGCTTTAGAATAGTTGTATTTGATGATGCCATAATAAGCCAACCCTATGAAATCATTAAAGTAATTTTGATAGCCTATTTTAGCGTTAACCCCTAAAATAGGGCTTCTAAAACTTTGCGAAGCGCTTGAAAAATAGTGGTTGGTAACGCTAGAAGTGACAAAGGTTTTTTGAATGGTGCTGAGCATGGAATTGGCTAAATCTTGCGTGTTCAAACTAGCGTTTAAGTTGTAGTTTGTTTGACTCCCCAAGTTAGCGTAGTTGATCGGCAAGGCGTTTTGATTAATAAGCTGCTGCCAAACCGCTGCCGTTACCCCTAAAAAGCCAGCGGGGACATCCGCGCAATTGTGATAGATGGAATTAGGGTAGTTGCTAGGGAAAGCGCTCTGACCTTGACCCCCATAAAGCGAACACACATTATAAGGGAGGCCATCAGAATCTTTTGGCTTGCCATTATTATCCTTTTCCACTTGACCATCTTTCGTTACCGGCACTCTTTGATAAGTCATGTTCCCGTTATGCCCATAACCTTTAGTGTGGCTGAATTCATGCAAGATGGTTCTTAAATCCTCTAAATTGATGGTTTTAAGGTCATTGCCAAAGAGTTTTTGGGGTTCTAAGGCATAGGCTTCTACCCCTAATGTGCCATATTCACCATCATTGCCATATCCATTGGCTAACCCTACAACCCCTGAATTTTTTAAAACAACCGCATCAATTTCTATTTTTTTCCTAAAATTATTAATAATACCTTGTTTGTTGAGTATATATTGTTGATCGACTTTAGTATCAACACGCCCATTTACTCCGGGATTTACGCATTCATTCTCTTTGCTGGTATCGCATTCCCCTCCTCCGCCTTTATTAGTGAACTCAAAAGGAGCGTTTAAGATCGCATCGCCCCAAGATTGGGAGTCTAAGACAGCGATCATGTTCAACATCAAATTAGTGAATTCTTCTGCGGTTTGTGGGGTGAAAGCTTCCCAATGATTTTCGTGATCTTTAAATTTGTTTTCATTCCTGTAATTTACGACCAAATTTGTCTTAATCTTATTGAGCGTTTCAAACACCCTTTGCGTGTTAGTGTCAGAAATAGAAGTGCTAGTGGCTTCAAATTTTGGAAAAAAGAAAGTATAGGGGCCAATTTTATCAAACGCCTCTTTTAGACTATCAAACGCCTCCCCAGGTAAAACAATCTTAGAGTGTTTGGGGATGGTCTCTATCACGCCCAAATCGATCGCATTGCCTTGAGGGTCTGTAAAACTCAGTTTAACATTGCTTAGATTGTAAGGTAAGAAATTTTCTATAGTTAATTTACCACCAATATACAACACTTTAATAGGGGATAAAGATGAAAAGTTTAATTGCGATATGGATTTAGCGTCTGTGAACAAATTAGCCGCTCTTTTTAAAATCGTGTCTGTGGGTAAATAGTTATAAGTTGCGTAAGTGTTTTTTGTGGTGGTGTGTCTTTTTTCTTGCGTTTGCGTGCCTTCTAATAGCCCAGTTTCAAACCCGGCTTCTATGAAAAAGCCGTTTTTCTCGTTCGCTTCTAAAGCGCTGAATAATAAAAGTGGGATGAATAGTTTTCTCATGGTTATCTCTTTTTAGTTTATAGCGCCTTTATTATACAGTTTAAGGGGGTTGTTTGTTTGTTTTTTGAAATTTAACGCTTTTACAAGGGATTAGTATTTCATATTGAAACAAAATTTTAAAAACAAGCGTTTGTTTTATAGTTTATTTAGCATTAATTAGGCTGTGTTAATAAGAGTTTGATGGGGAAAAGGCGTGTTTCAAATGGATGCACCAATCAAGACAAAATCTTTTCCATAAAAAGAGTGGGGAAAATCAAAGTCTCTTCGCCCAACTCCACCACGCAATCCTCTTCTTTGATACGCACAAAACCCAGCTTTTGATAGAGGTTGCATGCCTTGATTTGACTCTTGCTCACATGCAGAGAGATTTTAGTATAGCCTTTGATTAAAGCGTATCGCTCCACGCTCTCATAGAGTTTTTGACCCAACCCTTGGGATTGATAAGCGGTATTTATGTGGAATTTACACAGCTCGGCTTCTGTTTGATTGATAGGATTAAGCCCACAAATCCCAATGAGCTTCCCCTTATCCCTCATTTCAAAAAATTCCCCGCCATGCCCGCGCAATTTTTGAACGAACCCGCTAATACTGGGCAAAAGATCCAAGCGTTGGATAAACCCTAAAGGGTTGTCAGCGATACGCTCAGCATAAAATTCTTCTAATTCAGTGGGGTATTTGGGCGAAAAAACTTTGATGGTCATGATTTCCTAACTTCCAAAGATAAAATGATCCCTTAATGAGCGTAATGATAACAATTTTTAGCTTAAAATAATAACGCTTTATATGATATGATGAATTTAAAACCCTTTCTTATTGTCCCATAAGCGGATATGAAGCCTATCGCTCAGCCTGAAACCATGCTTTATGGCTAGGGGGGCTAGGGTTTTTAGATTTTTATCTAGCTCGTTGTTATTTGTGCCTAAGGGCATTAAAAAGATTTCATTATTTTTTAAGGAGAGTTGTTTCAAAAGGCTTTGAATTTCTATAATAGATTGAGCGGCGTTTTGGCTATCCAATACAAATTTAAAATGCGCGCTTTTAGCGTTATTTAAGATATTTTGTAAGGCTTTAAGGTTGATCCGCTTGCTTTCTTCTTCCAAAGAAAAAGAGAGTTTGACGCTCAGGGTGAAATGCAATTCTTTTAAAATAGGGCTAAATTCAAAAAAAATAGAGCCGTTACTCTCTACAAATAAAGGGATTTTTTGGCGATAAAAATGCTCTAGAACGCTGATTAAAATAGGGTTATTGAAATACAAGCTTGGCTCCCCGCCTGTAAGAATGAAATCAAAATCCTTATAATTAGGGGCTAAATTAACTAATCGTTCAATCAAGGGTTTAGGATCATCATAATAATCCCAAGATGTTTGGAATTTAGGATGCACCGCATACAAACTATCGCAACCTGTTAGGATTTCATCATTCAATGAGGTTTTACAATTAAAGCCCTTGCATGAAAGGTTACACCCCCCTAAGCGCAAAAAAAGACTGGGTTTGCCTATCCTTTGGCCTTCACCTTGTAAGGAAAAAAAGCTCTCAACGACCGGGAGTTTCATGGGATTTGGTGTAAGGGTTTAGCGTGGAAAAAGCATTGTTTTTCATCGCTAATGATTTTATTGAAAAAGTCCTTATCATGCCACAAATTTTGAATGCCTTGCGAAAAAGAGACGCAATTTTGATGCACTAAAGATTTAAAGTGTGGGTTTTCTAAATCTTTTAAAAAGCTTTCCGCATAGCCGTTTTTAGTTTCATGCACGCGCACGCTAGAGACTTTTAACTCCCCTTCATTATTAGAAAAAACGCTTTTTTGTAAAATTTTTGTCAGGTAGTATAAAAACATGAGGGCGTAACTCTCTGCGCTCAAATTAAACGAGCATTTCACGTAACGAACGCAGTTGGTTTCTATAAAACGCTGAAACTCAAGGCTTTCTTTATCCCAAAAATGATGGGCATGATCAAAGGAGTCTATAAAGGTTTGCATTTCTTGTTGCATCAGTCCAAAATCTAGCGCCATGTTCGCGTTATCCAAGCGGTTGGTTTCAATAAAGACTTCCACTTCATAATTATGCCCATGGATGTTTTGAGCGCATTTTAAAGAAGAGCAATTGCGTACCACATGGCTAGCGCAAAATTTATACAATCGCCTGATAACCATTTCATTGCCTATAACATGGCTGATAAAGGGGCAATCTTAAATTGTAGTAGTAGCGTTCAGGGCGGTTAAAATCAATGCGCTTGATCGTGCTTTTAATCAAATCCCTATAAAGCATTTGATAGCCACAAGTCCTTCCGCTCACGCTCCCATCCACATATAAAACCCGTTTTTGCAGCACCACATCATACCAATCCAAAATAAAATGCGAATTAGCGCTCATTAAAATTTGCTCGCTAAAGCCATTGATAGCGTAGTAATCGGTAGGGGTTTGGGAGCAATAAAACTGCCCCCCAAGAAAATAACAAGGTTTATTGACTTGATCGATCAGTTGGTAATTGTATTGGTAGAACGGCACAGCTGAGATGTTACGGACAATGCGTGCATAGATCACATTTTTGGCTTTATCTAGTGGGAATTCCGCTTGCGTGAAGACATTGTAAAAGCCTAATTTTTGCAATTCATAAACAATCACATTGATATAATAAGAAGTCATCGCATCGCTTCTGTCATAAGCCACCACGATAGTGGAATTATAGTTGAACAAATAATCCCCCGTAACTTCTGAGTAATACCCCATGTGCAAGCGGTGTTGGCATGCATTAAAGAAAAAAAACACCCCAACAATTAGCCCTAAAAAAGCCAAGCGGCGATTTTTACTCACTTTAACATTCCCTCATGCCAAGATTCCAAGCTTTTTAGATCATCATAACTGGTTAAGTCTAAATTTAAAGGCGTGATAGAGGCATGGTTTGAAGCGATAGCGTCAAAATCAGAGAGTCTGTCTTCATTTTCGCGCTTTTGCCACTCTAAAGGGTGTAGCCCTAGCCAAAAATAGCTTTCATTTTTGGGGTCTGTGCGTTTATGCACTTCTTTTTTATACAACCGATAGCCCTTAGGGGTGATGCGTTCGCCCTGATATTCTTGTAAGGAGCAATTAGGGACATTCACATTCAAGAGTTTGCGCCCCTTTAAAGGGTAGCCTTTGGTGAAGATGTTTTGGACTAAATCCTGGATGATCTTTTGAGCTAGATCAAAACTTAAGGGAGTGTTTTTGTTTCTGTTAGAAAGGATTTGAGAAATCGCAATGGAAGGCACGCCCTGAATGGTGCCTTCAATCGCTCCGGCCACCGTTCCCGAATAAATCGTGTCTTCGCCCATGTTAGATCCAAGATTGATCCCTGAAATCACTAAATCAAAACAAACATGTTTAAAAAGCTCATTAATAGCCAGATACACGCAATCGCTTGGCGTGCCATCATCAATCCTATAGTGCCGGCCTTCTTTGCCTTTAATTTTCTCCGCTCTTAAAGGCACAGTGATGGTGATGCATTGCGAGCATGCGCTTTTTTCATGCTTGGGGGCGACCACATAAATTTCTGCCATTTCTTCTAAAGCCTGTTCTAAAGCTTTAATGCCTTTTGCATGGTAGCCATCATCATTGGTGAGTAGAATTTTTTTCATGTCTTGCCTTTAAATAGAGTGTTCAATAATGCGTTTAAATTTTCTTGCAATAAAGGATAAGCGGGTTTCAATGCATTTAAATCGTTTAAAACCTCTGTTTTTAAAGTTTGGGCGTAACCGCTTGCCTTTTCTAGCCCCAATAAATTCACAAAGCTGTTTTTAGCGCCGTCTAAATGAGTGGTTTTACCGCTTTCTTTTTCATCTTGTGTAACGTCTATAATATCATCTAGCACTTGAAAACAAAGACCCATTTTTAACCCAAAAGCCTGAAGCCATTTTAAAAGCTCTTCATCGTTAATGCCGCTTGCAACAAGCCCCATAATCAGGCTTGCGCTAATCAATTTAGCGGTTTTATGCTCGTGTAAGAAAGTGAGCTGTTCTAAATTTAAGGGGGTGTTTTCAAAATAGCAATCCAAAGCCTGCCCTAAAATCATGCCCTTAATCCCCCCATTAGCGCTTAAGATTTTGACTAATTCCACAATGATGTGGCTTTCTAGTAAAGCGTTTGAAAGCAATTCAAAAGAGTAAGTGTTGAGCGCATCGCCGATTAAAACGGCTGTGGTTTCATCGTATTTGGCGTGTAAAGTAGGGTGGTTTCTCCTTAAAGCGGCGTTATCCATGCAAGGCAAATCGTCATGGATGAGCGAATAAGTGTGCAAACATTCAATGCTTAAAGCGATTTTAAAATATTCTGTTTGTCGGTTAAGATAATCTTTTTTACCCACTAACGCGCAAAGCACGGCTAAAAAAAGCTTAGGGCGGAATCTTTTACCCCCATTAAGCACCATTTCAAAAAAGGCTTTTTCCAAATAAGGGTGGAAGCCTTCAAGGTGTAAATAATGGTTTTTTAAAAAGCTTTCAAAACGCTTGCACTCATTATGATAAAAGGATAAATTAGGGTTACTCATGTCTAGAATTATAACCTAAGATTTTAAGAGTTGCATAAATTCAGCTCTGGTTTTAGGGTCTTTTTTGAAGAGGCCTCTTAACACGCTTGTTTTAATGATCGCATTTTGCTTTTGCACCCCTTGCATGCTCATGCACAAATGCTTGGCTTCACAAACCACGATCACGCCCCTTGGCTCTATGATTTCATCAAAAGTTTCTGCAATTTGAGTGGTCAGCCTTTCTTGGATTTGTAGGCGTTTGCTATAAATTTCAATGAGTTTAGCGATCGCGCTAATGCCTACAATCTTTTCTTTAGGGATATATCCTAAACTGATATTCCCTAAAAAAGGGAGCAAATGGTGCTCGCAAGTGGAGTAAAATTCAATGTTTTGAGCCACTATCATTTCATCGCAAACGCCTTGAAAATACGCGCTTTTTAAAGCCACTTTAGGGTCTTCTTTATAGCCTTTATACAAGAATTTCCATAATTCTTGAACCCTTTTAGGCGTCTCTTTCAAACCTTCTCGATTCTTATCTTCGCCGATGTTTTCAAAAAATTGGTTGAAAAAATTTTCCATTTAAATCACACGCTTTCTTAAGGATTGGATACGATTTTTAACGCTAGGGTGGGTGCTAAACATTTCAGCGTTAAAAAGATAGGCCGCTGATCGGGTGTTATTTTTATCTATTTCTTTATAATCGTTGTTGGTGTAATCGTTGGAAATTTTTTGTAAGGCTCTAATCATGGGCTTATTGTCATGCATTAAAAACGCCGCCCCGCTATCGGCCATGTATTCTCGTGTGCGGCTCAAATACATTTGCAAAATAAGCGTTAAAAAAGGCAAAACGATCTGTAAGAGTAATAAAATCATTCGGGCTAAATTCGCCCCGCTATTCTTGCGATTCCCCATGAAAAAATACACGCTAAAATTAGCCACCAATAGCATGATATTACTCAAAATCCCCACGCACATGGTCAAGCGGATGTCGTTATGTCGTATGTGGCTGAGCTCATGAGCGATCACGGCTTTTAACTCGTCTCTATCCAACTTCTCTATTAAAGTGCTTGTAAGAGCGATAAGGGAATTAGACTCATCCCACCCGCTCGCAAAAGCGTTCATGTAAGGGGCGTTAATGATATAAAGCTTAGGCTCAAAATGAAGCTTGGCCTCTTCTAAAAGCTCTAACAAAAGGCGATGGATTTGATTTTCTTTAGAGCTTAAAACCTTGCTTGGGTCAATAAGTTTGTATTCATCACCGCTTAACATGATAGAGCTAAAATTTTGGATACAAATAACAATAATGACAAAAGCCGCTAAAAACATGATAATGGTAATCGTAGGAAAAATTTGAAAAGTCATGAGTTTAAAAAGGGCTATGCCTAAATCATTAGCGTTGATTCTAATAGCATCCACCAACAACCCGATAAAAGCAAAAATCGCGCAATAAGTGGTTAAAACCGCGTTCGTTTTGAGCCTGTTTTGCGCGATAATCTTTTCAAAATTCGTCATTATTTTCTCCTTTCTCATGCTTGATTTCTTTGAGCAACGCGCTCGCATAACTCCCTTTAGGCAAGTAAAATCCCAATTCAAATTGCGCTTTTTCTTTGATATATTGAGAAGTTACATTTTCTAAAAACACCCAAAAAAACCGCCTAGAGCCTAGCGTTTTAGCATGGCTATTTAAAAGGTTATGCTGGAATTCTTTTTCAATTTCAAAACTCAAATTTTTTGCATAAAGAGCTTTTTTGCCGTCTAGTAACCCCGTAGGCACAGCTTCTTTTTTCAAAAACCTTTCGCTCTCTTTTCCTAATTCTAAAGCGTCAAAAAATTTCCCATAAGGGTAATGGCGCATCACATCGCCTTCTAAGATTTTAAAGGGGTGGGCTTGGTTTTTAAGGGTTTTTAGGGTGTTTGAATCAACGCTTAAATTGTTTTGTTTAAAAAATTCTAAACCCTCTTTTAGGCTAAAAGCGCTAATGATTTTACTGATTTCTAACCGCTTGCTTAAAAGCGAGTTAAACAAATAACTTTGATAGCTTGAAATTAAAAAAGCGTTTAGTTTTTGATGAGCAAATTTCGTTTCATTTTGTAAGATTTTTAAACCCTCTTTATGGTTGTCATTGAACTTCCCAAAGCGTTGCGAGCCAAAATAATTAGGCATGCCAAATTGCGCGATTTGTTCTAAAACCTGCTTTGTTTTTTGAGCGTTTAGGGGGGTCATTTTTTTAAAGCGCATAAAAAAGCGATTACCCTTTAAATGCCCTAATTTGATTTTATTATGATGGTAATTCAAAGACAGGATTTTAAGGTTTCTTTCTTGCAAATTATGCGTATTTTTTTCTAATAAAGGGGCGTATTTTTTAGGGAGTGAGATGAATTGAGTCGTCAGCGCGTTTTTATCTTTCAGGCCCGCATAACCCAATTCAGCGATTCTTACCCCTAAAATTTGAGAAAAAATGTGAAGCATTTCCAAAGTGCTTAAACCGCTTTTTCTCACTTGAATAACGGCATGTTCGCCCGTGTTGCTAAATTCATACAAAGGCACTTCATGCACGCAAAAATCCCTAGCGCTAGAATTGAAATGAAAATCAATGCTCGCATGGTTATAGGCGTGCAATAAGGGCATAAAATTTAAATTCATGCTTTGATCCTTGAATTAAACGCCCTTGAGAGCGAAACGGAGTCAATGTTTTCAAAATTCACTCCAGTAGGCACGCCTTGAGCGATTTTAGTGAAAGTGAGATGGAAATGCTGTAATTTATCTTCAATGTAGAGCATTAGAGAATCGTTAGCCAAAGTGGGGGGGAAAGCAAAAATGATTTCTTTAATGTTTTCTCCAACTAGGCGTTTTTCTAGGGCGTTAAAATCCACTTCTTCTATAGAATTTAACACATAATAGCGCCCTAGAAAGTCCTTTAAATCTTCTAAAATAAACACGTCTCTTGGGTGTAAAACCATGCAAAGCTGAGAATTTTGCCGGCTCTCATCAGAGCAAATCTCACAAACTTCACTCTCACTGAGCGCGTTACAAGATGTGCATGTTTTAAGGTTTTCTAGGGCGTTCTCTAAAGCGTGCGTGATTTTTAGCGCCAGATAGGGGTTTTCTAAACCCAAATGATACGCCATCTTAAAGGCGGACTTTTTACCCACATTGGGGATTTTTTCTAAACAATCCACTAAATTTAAAAAGTGGTTCAAGCTGTTTTTATAAGTATTCATTCTGTTAGTATATCAAACTTAACTTGACTTGAAAGAGATTAAAAAGCTTTTATTGTTTTTAAAAGGGGGTTTAATTAATACAATATGAAAAAGCGCTTAATGAAGCGTTTAAATAAAAGCGTTATAATGTGCTATCTCAATTTTAAGGAATAACATGCCGTTTATCAATATCAAACTTGTGCCAGAAAATGGAGGGCCAACAAACGATCAAAAACAGCAATTGATTGAAGGGGTTTCAGATTTGATGGTGAAGGTGTTAAACAAAAATAAGGCTTCTATTGTGGTTATTATAGATGAGATCGATTCTAATAATTATGGTCTTGGGGGCGAGAGCGTCCATCATTTGAGACAAAAAAACTGAATCTAGTTTTTAAAATTCAAAGGTTGCGATACGCTAAAATGTAAGGGGTACTCATTT
This sequence comes from Helicobacter pylori, assembly GCF_001998165.1. Taxonomy (GTDB): domain Bacteria; phylum Campylobacterota; class Campylobacteria; order Campylobacterales; family Helicobacteraceae; genus Helicobacter; species Helicobacter pylori_DL. Next base: position 10,106 of record NZ_MTWR01000022.1, read on the forward strand.
TGGTTTCTATTGAATACCTGGGGACTACTTGCAAAGTAGAGTAAATAATCTCAGTGTCATGGGCTTTACGGCTGTT
>NZ_MTWR01000188.1:0-207 GCF_001998165.1 Helicobacter pylori
TTATGATGGCGGTGTGGTCGTGAATGAAGTAGAAAAACACGAAGGGCATTTTGGTTTTAACGCTAGCAATGGCAAGTATGTGGATATGTTTAAAGAAGGCATTATTGACCCCTTAAAAGTAGAAAGGATCGCTTTACAAAATGCGGTTTCGGTTTCAAGCCTGCTTTTAACCACAGAAGCCACCGTGCATGAAATCAAAGAAGAAAA
>NZ_MTWR01000189.1:0-396 GCF_001998165.1 Helicobacter pylori
GGCTTTGATGCTTAAGAATGCGTTTGGTATTTTAAAACAAAAAACCGATTACGCTGAATATGGGGGAGCACCGCTTTTAGGCGTGAATAAAAGCGTGATCATTAGCCATGGCAAGAGCAACGCTAGATCGGTTGAATGCGCGATTTATCAGGCTATTAGCGCTGTTGAAAGTCAGGTTTGTTTGAGGATTGCCAAAGCGTTTAAGAGCGGTAAAGGCACTCCACCCTTTATTTTAAAAGGTAAGGGGGCGTATCTTTATGATGTGGATAACAACCGTTATATAGATTTTGTGCAAAGCTGGGGGCCTTTGATTTTTGGGCATGCTGATGAAAAAGAAAGCTAACGAAGAAAAAGCCCCCAAAAGAGCTAAACAGGAAGCAGGAGCCACACAAGAAA
>NZ_MTWR01000190.1:0-251 GCF_001998165.1 Helicobacter pylori
GATTATACTCAAAAACAAACTATTGGATAAATAAAAAATTAAAAGCGAGATCAACTCAAGCGGTTTTTAACCTTTTTTAGAGCTTGAGCTATCTTGAACCCATAACAATCAAGTTCTCAAAAATTTCATCTAAATGGAGCGTCCCTAATTTGGTGAGTTTGACAACAATAAGATCGCTTTCTTTCACGCTTTTGGGGGCAGGCAAACCGATCGCATCCACTTCATTTAAATAAGTGAAAGCCTGTTTGAGA
>NZ_MTWR01000191.1:0-378 GCF_001998165.1 Helicobacter pylori
TTTTAACGGTTGTTGGAGGACCTGATAGGCATCATTAAGCTTTTTAAAATTCTCAATGCTTAAAGGGCCGCTAACCCCGTTGTTATAACCGGTTAAATTGCAATTAATGGAACTTGAATTATGTCCTGGCTGGCCCTGAAAAATTACGCTTTGCTGACCACTCTTACCAGGACCGCATTGGACATTATAGGCGATGACATTCTAGAAAGGGCTAAGGCGGTGATTTTAGAAAAAAAGATCACTTCTACGAGAACGGCAATTAAAAATCGGCTACAACCAAGCCGCCACCATTACTGACGAATTAGAAGCTCAAGGCTTTTTATCCCCAAGAAACGCCAAAGGCAACAGAGAGATTTTGCAAAATTTTTAGGTTTTGTT
>NZ_MTWR01000192.1:0-288 GCF_001998165.1 Helicobacter pylori
TTATAGGCATAGTTTGAGAGCTTATCCAAGTTTAAAGGTTTGATTTTTTCCTTGTTAATGCTTGGAAACATTTCTATATTATAAACAAACTTGAATTGCGCTTGGGGTTCAATGTCTCTGTAAGCAGGTTTGAACACCTTTTGACCATTTTCAATGACAGCAAACTGCTTGTGTTTAGGTTTTTTAGTGTTTTTACCGGATTTTACGCTTTTTTAGCTTTAAAAACCCTTTTTCAAACCTTTAAAAAGAAGCAAGTCCAAACCCCCAAAAAACTATCCTTAAAAAAGA
>NZ_MTWR01000193.1:0-476 GCF_001998165.1 Helicobacter pylori
CCTTATATTAGCCCCTGTTTTGTGTTTTTTTGATTGGCGGTTTTGTTTGGCGTTTTTAGCCTTTAAAGGTTTCATTATAGCAAAGAATATTATTTTTTTATGCGTTTTCTGTGCGTTTGTGGGATAAATAAGCTATAATCGCCCTTTTAAAATTCATTTTTTAAAAGGGGTTTGAATGGTATTTGACAGAACAATCAGCGTGAGAGAGAAAAAAGCGGCCTCCAACGCTGGAGATGTGGTTGCGCTTTGTGAGCTTGGCAAGAATCTTAAAGATCTCTCCAAAATGAACGTTGATGAACTGGTCTAGCCCCCTTTTCCCATCGCAAAAAGTGTTGGGGTAATAAATGAGGAGGGATTTTAGTTTGTCTAGCAAGAGGAGAGGCACGCCTCTGTCATTCACGCTCTGAAAGGTTCTGATGGCTCTTCTAGGATCGGGCTCTTCAAGCCGCATCAAAACCATTTCCAACAGTGCCTCT
>NZ_MTWR01000194.1:0-313 GCF_001998165.1 Helicobacter pylori
ATCCAAGACAGACAGATGCTCCCTATTGGCACTAGCATGAAGTGCACTTTCTTCGCCAGTTGAACCCATGATAGTGGCATCTGTAATGTTGCTGTATTTTTGTTTTTTCTTTCGATCTTTTTTCATGACTCAACTCCAAAAAAGAAAGATTTAAAAAAGCGAGAGATTTTGGGGATTTTAAAAGGTTCAGGGAAGCCTTATAGTAACCCCCCCCCCAAAAAAAAGCTAGGGATAAAAAAGCTAGGACTAAAAACGCTAGGACTTTTTCCATAAAGACCTCCTTATTGTTTGATCCTAGCCACTATAACCAAAA
>NZ_MTWR01000023.1:0-4677 GCF_001998165.1 Helicobacter pylori
ATTATCAAAACCCTAAATACCCTCTCGTTTTTTGCCCGCTATTGGTTTATGGGTATTTTAGCATATAAAACTCCAACGCTTTTTCAAAGAGGAGCGAGCGATTAGGAAAACCTTACTAGAAATAGAAAATAAGAGCTTTGCAAGTAAGTGTTTTGATTGCATTAATAAAGCGAATTTTTTGCTTTCATTATAAAAAAGCTAACCCTACAACATCAAAGAGTGGTAGAAAATAAAGAGCGTTAATCAGATTTTTATGACACCATTTATCCCAAACACCTAGGTGTTTGGGAAATCTTCCTAAATGGATTTAAATGAAAATTTATTTCTTGTGAGCGAAATTGTGTGGGTTGCCTTTATCCCCAACATAAGCGATTTTATCGCCTAAAATATCATAAGCTTGACCAAAGCCTTTCACAAAACGCCCTTCTTTGAAATCCAATGCGATCAAATGGAAATCTTGCATGGCACGAATGGTTTTAATGCCCCCAGCGCCGCCGGTTTTTTCAATGAAAGAATCAAACGCTTTGTCAAACTCCGCCCCTCTTTCAATAAAACGAGCGTGGGTTTTATAACGCAAGCGTTTCCTCAAAATAGCTGATTTAGCCTTGCTCTCGTCTTCTAAAAACATCACTTCCACATTGTGGGGGTTGTTTTTAAGACCGGCAAAATGCTCAGCCACTTCGCTCACATAAATGTAGTATTGTTTGCCATCGGTCATTAAAGGCGCATAAGAGCATACCACATGCCCATTAGGGTGTAAGGTCGCTAAACAAACAGAATCAAAGCTTCCTTTAAAGGCTTTAACTTCTTCTTCCACGCCTTTTAAGTCATGGGTTTTTTCCACGCTTTGGCACAATTCAATGATAGCGTTTTTGTAGTCTTTGGGGTCTTTAACTTCGTGGTTAAATTCAATCCTTAAGGTTTGGTTGTTGTTATAACCAATCACAATGCCTTGTGGATCCACGCTTTTAAAGGCGACATTTTCGGCGTGATGGACTTGCCCGAATTTTTTCAATAAACCTTTCATGTCTTCAACATGGTGAGCGTTCATGTGTTCTATAATACGATTAAGCAAAACATTCTCCTTATTTTCAAAAAATAAGGAGAATGTTATAACAAAAAATTAAATATTAGCTTAATCTTTAGCGGAAATTTTGGTTTTGATTTCTATGCCTAAAAGTTTAAAGGCGTTAGTTAAACTCAAGCTCACCATTAAACAAATTTTTAAAAGCTCTTTCGCTTTAGGGGTGTCTAAGATTTTGCCAGCGTTATAGAAGCGGTGGAATTCTGAAGCGAGAGTTTTTGCGTATTCGCACATTTTTTGCAAGCCGTATTCTTCAAAAGAGGATTCAACCGCTTTAGGCAAGCTTAAAGCACTAAAAAGCAAGTATTTTTCTTCAGCGTTTAAATTTTTTAAAGGGGTTTGTAAGATTTCTTCTTTAGAAAAGGGCGATTTTTCTAGCATGGTGTGGATGCGCGAATTAGCGTAATGGATATAGTAAATGGGGTTTGAGCTGTCTTGCTTTTTTAAAGTATTGACATCAAATTCTAAATGAGTGTCAAGCCGTTTGCTCAAAAAAATAAACCTTAAAGCATCCTTACCCACATCATCAACCACATCTTTAATCAAAATGAAATTACCCGCTCTTTTACTCATCTTGTAAGGCTCGTTATCTTTGAGCAAGCGCACCATTTGAGCGAGTAAGACTTCAAGCTTACTAGAATCATAGCCCAAAAACTTAAGGCTAGCTTTCACTCTGGCGATATAGCCGTGGTGGTCTGCCCCCCAAATGTTGATATATTTGGTGTAATTTTGCTTGAATTTTTCATCATGATAGACAATATCGCCGGCTAAATAAGTGCAACTTTTATCTTCTTTAATGAGCACCCGATCGCTTTCATCTTGATAGAGTGAAGATTTGAGCCAGATTTTAGAATCCTTTTCATAAAGGGCGTTCGCTTTTTCTAATCGCTCAAACACCGCATCTTTATGTTTAAAAACTTCTTTTTCGCTCGCATAGGAATCAAAATGAATGCCTAAAGCGTCTAAATTATCCTTAATTTCTAAAAGCATTAAATCTTTAGCGTAGCCGCTTAAAACTTCAATGATAGTCTCTTCGTTTTCTTTAAAAAGGCTTGGCTCTAAATCGTTGTGAGCCTTTTTGGCGATTTCAATGATGTATTCGCCCTTGTAAAAGACTTCCGGATAAGTTACGCTCTCTTTTAAAACATGTTCTTTGTAAGCGAGCCATACAGAAACCCCTAACAAGCGGATTTGAGATCCCATGTCATTGACATAATATTCGCACAAAACTTCATGCCCTAAAAAGCGAGCGATTTTAGCCAAACTATCGCCAAACACCGCACCCCTAGCATGCCCTATGTGTAAAGGCCCTGTGGGGTTAGCGCTCACGAATTCTAAAAAGATTTTTTGAGAACGTTCGCTTTTAACTTGAGAGCCAAATTGTTCTTTTAATTCTAAAGCTTTTTGGGTGAAACGCTCCAAAAAGTCTAAAGAAAGCGTGAAATTGATATAGCCCTTACAAGCCACTACGCTGTCAAAAAACCCTTGAGTTTTTTTGTGCGTGCTGATTTTAAGGGCTAATTCTTCAGCGATGGCTAAGGGCGATTTTTTAAAAACTTTGGCGAGATTGAAAGCGATCGGCGTAGCGTAATGCCCATGCTCTCTGTCTTTAGGGTATTCAATAATGACTTCAGCTTCTAAAACCTCTTCTAAAACGCCCTTAATGAGAGTGTGCATGCTTAACTTTCTTGTTTGCTTTTAATCTCGCTAGTTTCATGCACTTTGGTTTGCGTTGCTTGAGCGTCTAGGGTTTTTGGCTCGTTTTTAGCTTCTTCTTCATCGTCTTTCACGGCTTTTTTGAAATTCTTAATCCCACTGCCTAAACCTTTAGCCAACTCTGGGATCTTTTTAGCCCCAAACAACAACACAATCACTAATAAAACAATGACCCAATGCCATATACTTGTGAATCCGCCCATACTTTACTCCTTAATCTTATCGGTTGGTTTTTATTTGAATTATAGCTTTTTTAAAAAATAATTGGTAGGTTTTATAAGGATTCGTTTTTCCAAGCCTTGCATATTTTTTCAAAATTAAACGCTTTTAAGCGATAGACTAAAGTTTTTGCGATGCTTAAGATGATTTCTTTGGATTTTTCTAAATCTTCATTGATGATGAGGTAATCAAAGCTTTCCAAGCACTGCATTTCTTTATAAGCGTTGATCAAGCGTTTTTCTATCGTCTCTTTAGAATCCGTCCCCCTTAAAAGCAAGCGCTCTTTTAAAATCTCTTGGTTTTTGGTGCTAATAAAGACTGAGCATGCGTTGGGGTAATGCTTTTTAAGGATCTCATGCCCTTGCACATCAATATCAAAAATGACGATTTTGCCCTCTTTTAAGGCTTTTTCTACAGGGATTTTAGAAGTGCCATAGTAGTGGTTATGCACGATCGCCCATTCTAAAAACTGCCCTTTTTCTATGCCTTGTTTGAATTCTTCTTCGCTGACAAAATTATAATGCAAGCCATCAACTTCGCCCTCTCTAGGCTTCCTCGTGGTGGTGGAAAGGGAAAAATGGGTTTTGGGGATTTTTTCTTGCAAATACTTTGTAAGGGTGCTTTTACCCGCTCCGCTAGGGCCTGAAAGGATGAGTAAATTAAAATCATTATGCATTAGGTTTCTTATCCTCTAAAGTGATTTTAATGCTTAAGGTTTTGTTTTCTAAAAGGCTTTTTAAGGACTCTTGATTCAGGCTTTTTAATAAATCTTGCAAATTCAAGCGCAATTCTAGGGGGCTAGAAGTTTTATCGCTTTCTTCTTTTTCTTGCGGGGTTTTTATATCGCTCTCTTTAGGGGTTTCTGTGGCGTTCTCACTATTAGGGGTTTTTGCAACGGCTTCATTCAAAAAGGGCAATTCTTCCCCCATCGCTTTAGCCATCACCGGCTCAGGAATGTCTTCAATATTTTCGTAATGGTCTTCTTGTAGCGTTTCATCTTGGGTTTGTGGCGTTTCTTTTTCTTGGGGCGTTTCATCTTGGGTTTCTTGGGTTTCTAATTCTTGTAAATTTTGCACGCTTTCTTGCATGTTTTCATCTTTGGAGGTTTCGTTTTCTTGTAGCGTTTCATCTTGGGCTTCTAATTCTTGGAGTTTTTCATCTTGGGCTTCTTGGATTTCTTTTTCTTGGGAGGTTTCTGCAATTTCTTCTTTTTCTAATCCTTGCGCTTGTGTTTTTTCTGCGACTTCTTGCGTTTCTTCTTCTTTAGGAATTTCTAATTCTTGCGTTTCTATATCTTGCGGTGTTTCTGTGTTTTCTTGGGTTTCTTGGGTTTCTTGGGTTTCCTTTTTATTCTCTTGGTCGTTAGAATTTTCTTGGATTTCTTTGACTAATTCTTGCATGGCTTCTAATTCTTGCACGCTTGGGGAATCTTGTGTTTTCTCTTGTTTTTCCTCCTTAATTTCTTGCGTTTCTTCTTTAACTTCTTCTTTGATCTCTTCCTTAACTTCTTCTTGCGTTTCTTCTTTAGGGATTTCTAATTTTTCTTGCGTTTCCAACTCTTTAGAAACTTCTTCATCTTTAGGGGTTTCACTCTCTTGCGTTTCATCATCTTTAGGCTTTTCTTCTTTTTGGGGAGTTTCTTTAACCTCTTCTTTTTC
>NZ_MTWR01000023.1:4738-47322 GCF_001998165.1 Helicobacter pylori
CCTCTTCTTTTTCTTCTTGCACATCTAAAGTGGGGAGCAATTGCTCTTCATTGTTAGGCTCTTCTTTGGCTAGGGCTCCTAAATCGCCTAAATTTTCTAACTCGTCCCAATTGGTTTCTAAAACTTCTTGAGTTGGGTCTAAATTCTGGCTAGACTCTAGCTCACTCATGTTAGAGCCAAGCTTTTTTTGAAGGACTTTCAACATTTCAGTGGGTAAAAAAGGCTTTTTGATTTTCATCTCAAAGCCCTCTAAAAAGGGCTGCGCTTCATTGCCCTTTTTATACATGCACACGCTGTTTTTATTTTGAGAGATGGTTTCTTTTAACTCTAGCCAATCCACTTGATCTAGTTTTTCCAAACATTCATCATCGGCTATCAAAAGCCATTCTGGATCTTCTTTAAGGCGCGCGGATAACTCTTGATAGTAGTTAAAATTTTCTATAGATAATTCTAATTTCTTAGAAACACTCTCAAGCAGCTTTTCAATCATGGGGTTTTGGTTGAATAGAATCATTTTCATTTTAGGGACTCCTTATTTACAAGAAACGCTTTTTAAGCCTATCAATTTTCATCGATTTTTTTAAATTTTTTATTATAATCAAAAATACAATCAAAAATCCACTGGGTTGGTTATTTTTATCGCATTATTGATAAGGATCATTTGATGTTAAACAAGTTTAAAAAAATCGTTGGCGTGGGTGTGTTAGTGGGCTGTTTAGGGGTTTTGCAAGCTAAAAACAGCTTATTTGTCTTACCTTATGAGCAAAGAGACGCTTTGAATGCTTTAGTTTCTGGCATTAGTAACGCTAGAGAGAGCGTGAAAATCGCTATTTATAGTTTCACGCACAGAGATATTGCAAGAGCCATTAAAAGCGTAGCGAGTAGGGGGATTAAGGTGCAAATCATTTATGATTATGAAAGCAATCATAATAACAAGCAATCCACTATTGGCTATCTGGACAAATACCCTAACACGAAAGTGTGCTTATTGAAAGGGCTTAAGGCTAAAAACGGGAATTATTACGGCATCATGCACCAAAAAGTAGCGATCATTGATGATAAGATTGTGTTTTTAGGCTCAGCGAATTGGAGCAAAAACGCTTTTGAAAACAATTACGAAGTGCTTTTAAAAACCGATGACACAGAGACAATCCTCAAAGCCAAGAGTTACTATCAAAAGATGTTAGGGAGTTGCGTTGGGTTTTAAAGCCCTTTAGAAGTGGTAATTATACCCCACATAAAAGGCAAAGACCCTACGCATTTGAACCTTGAGTGCATCAGTGGTGTAGTATTTGTTATTAATGGTGGGGAATTTAAAACCGATTTCAAATTCATGTTCATCTACAAATAAAGCCTTGAGACCAAAGTTAAAGAGGAATTGAAAAGAGGTGTTATCAACCGCACTGCTGTTAGTGATGCCTAACAATTCCTGCCCTTTACTGCCAATATACCAGCTATTCCCAGCAATCGCAATCCCCCCAAAAACGCCAATATCCACGCCAATATCATCTTGATAAAAACTCCCTTGGAAGAAATTCCACACCGCATCCACGCCCACGCCATAAGTGATCATGTTATTGCCGCCATAATAGCCTTTAGGGTATCTCATGCCATAGCCTTGCCAATCTAAAAAAGCAAAATAGCGCAAACCCAAGACTTTATCCGGATGGAAAAAGTGGTTATAGCCCATGACTAATCCAATCCCATTAGATCCCATGTTGGTGAGCTTTTTAACGCTATTAATGCTAGTCATTACATTGGTGTAACCGGTTTGATAGTTAGTAACTTCTCTAACTTCATGGATATTAGTCATTAAATTGATAGAACCTGTTTGGTAATTGAATCCCATATACAAATTTTTTGTCCAAGAAGGGGCAGCGCTTTCTTCATTAGCTACTAAGGCGTGTGTCAGTAAGCTTGCGCCAACTAACATTTTTAACAAGGTTCTCAATTTTATCTCCTGCATAGTAAGTTTCATTATAAAGATCTAAATTTTACAACAACTTGCTCAAAATTAAGCATTTATTCTTTATAAGAGAGTATAATCTAGGGCTTAAAATAACTCAAAAGTAAGGCTAGTGGATGAAAAAGGCGCTTTATTTAGGGGCTGTTGCGTTTAGCGTTGCATTCAGCATGGCATCAGCCAATGAGCCAAAAATTGATTTTAACCCTCCTAATTATGTAGAAGAAACCCCCTCTAAAGAATTTATCCCTGAATTGAACAAGTTGGGGAGTTTGTTTGGGCAGGGCGAGCGCCCTTTATTTGCGGACAGGAGGGCGATGAAGCCTAACGATTTGATCACAATCATTGTCTCTGAAAAAGCGAGCGCGAATTATTCTAGCTCTAAAGATTATAAAAGCGCTTCAGGGGGTAATTCCACGCCCCCAAGACTCACTTATAACGGGCTAGATGAAAGAAAGAAAAAAGAAGCGCAGTATTTAGACGATAAGAATAATTACAATTTCACCAAATCCAGCAATAACACGAATTTTAAAGGCGGTGGTTCGCAAAAAAAGAGCGAAGATTTAGAGATCGTGTTGAGCGCTCGCATCATTAAGGTGCTAGAAAACGGGAATTATTTCATCTATGGGAATAAGGAAGTGCTAGTGGATGGGGAAAAGCAAATCCTTAAGGTGAGTGGGGTGATCCGCCCTTATGATATTGAAAGGAATAACACCATCCAATCCAAGTTTTTAGCCGACGCTAAGATTGAATACACGAATTTAGGGCATTTGAGCGATTCCAATAAAAAGAAATTCGCTGCTGATGCGATGGAAACCCAAATGCCTTATTAAAAAGAGCAAAGCCTAGCATGAGAGCGATCGCTATTGTTTTAGCCAGAAGTTCCAGTAAAAGGATCAAGAATAAAAATATCATTGATTTTTTCAATAAACCCATGCTCGCTTACCCTATTGAAGCGGCGCTAAATTCCAAGCTCTTTGAAAAGGTGTTTATCTCTAGCGATAGCATGGAGTATGTTCATTTAGCTAAAAATTATGGGGCGAGTTTTTTGAATTTGCGCCCTAAAGTTTTAGCGGACGACAAAGCCACGACTTTAGAGGTGATGGCCTATCACATGAAAGAATTAGAGTTAAAAGATGAAGATATAGCGTGTTGTTTGTATGGCACTTCAGTATTTTTACAAGAAAAGCATTTAAAAAACGCTTTTGAAATTTTAAAAGAAAATACGGATTATGTTTTCACATGCTCTCCCTTTAGCGCTTCGCCCTATCGTTCTTTTAGCCTTGAAAACGGCGTTCAAATGGCTTTTAAAGAACATTCAAACGCACGCACGCAAGATTTAAAAACGCTCTATCATGACGCAGGGTTGCTTTATATGGGGAAGGCTCAAGCCTTTAAAGAAATGCGGCCTATTTTTAGCCCAAATTCTATCGCTTTAGAATTATCGCCCTTAGAAGTCCAAGATATTGACACTTTAGAAGATTTAGAATTAGCCAAGCTCAAATACAGCCGTTTGAAAAACGCATGCCAGTAAAAATTTTGTGCGATTCGTTTTTAACAAGCGGTTTAGGGCATGTGAGGCGTTGTGAAAAAATCCTTTCTTTTATAGAAAAATTAGGGGTTGAAGCAAGCCTTCATTTATATAAGCAAAACGATATAAGTGCTTTTTTAGAGGGCGTTGGCAATGATGATTTGTTGATTGCAGACAGCTATTGTTTAAATTCAAAGGATTTTTATCTTTTAAAAGAAAAAGCCAAAAGCCTTATGGTGATAGAAGATACAGAGCATGCTAAGGGGTTTTACCCTAAAAACACTAGGATCATGAATTCCACGCTGAACGCTTTAAAGCATTACCATCATTTATCCAAAGATTATCAGTATTATTTGGGGGTGGGGTTTTACCCTGTTGATGCTCGTTTTGTTTATGAGCGCCCTATCAATACAGAAAATAAAGAAGTGCTGATCACTCTAGGGGGGAGCGAGCAAAAAACTCTCAAAGAGATAGTCAAAATTTTAGAAAATAAGAATGTGAATTTGCATATCATTTCACCTTATATCCCTAAAAATCCTCCAAAAAACACGCATTATTACAGCCCTTTAAACCCTTTAGAGTTCAGTTCTTTGATGAAATCTTGCACTTATGCCATTAGCGCTGCTGGTCAAACCCTCTATGAATTAGCCCTTTCTCAAACGCCCTCTCTTATCTTTCCCATTGCTTCTAATCAAATCATTCAAAGCAAGGAATTTGAAAGCTTGGGTATTTTCAAACAAACGAGTTTAAAAACTCTAGCTAAAGATTTTGAAAATTTACAAATTCAAAAAAATCAAGCCTGGGCAAAAACCTTGGTCTTTGGGAGTGAGCTAGAGGGCGCATTGAGGGAGTTTTTAGAAATTTGAAAAAAAATTATTCTTATAAAAATATCCAAGCGATTGATTTTACCCAATTAAACGATGAAGAAAAGCTGTTGGTTTTAGAGTTTCGTAACCACCCAAACACTGCCTTATGGATGTATAGCGCTAATATTTCCTTAAAAACGCATTTGCAATTCATAGAAGATCTCAAAAATTCGCCTAGCCACCGCTATTTTTTGTTTAAAGAAGAGGGCGTTTATTTAGGGGTTGGCTCTATCACTAAAATCAATTTTTTTCATAAGCATGGGTATTTGGGGATTTATAAAAACCCTTTTTTGAAAAATAAGGGAGAAACGATTTTAAAAGCCTTAGAATTTATCGCTTTTGAAGAGTTCCAATTGCATTCTTTACACCTAGAAGTGATGGAAAACAATTTCAAAGCGATCGCTTTTTATGAAAAAAACCATTATGAGTTAGAAGGGCGTTTGAAAGGCTTTATTTCTAAAGATAAGGAATTTATAGACGTTCTTTTGTATTACAAGGATAAGAAAGGATATAACGATCAATCTCCTCTAAAACTTTAGGGCAAATTTCTAGTTTTAAATCCAATACGCTTAAAGGCAATTTGCAGTCTTGTAATTTGACGCGATCTTTTGAAGTAACCAATAAGGAAGTGGCGTTATTTTGATAAAACTCTTTTTCTAAAAGCTTCAAATCAAAAGGGGCATGGTCTCTAAAATACAATTTTTTAACCACTTCTTTGGGTAAAAACGCATCAAGCCTACTGGGATTAGCGATAGCCGTTACTAAAAGCATGCGTTTGGTGGGGTGGGCGATAGAGGTGATTCTTTTATAATCCTTATCTTCTGTAATGACTAAATGGGCTTCTTTATAGCTTTCAATACTTTCTCTATACAACCCGCTAGGCAAACAAAAGGGGTAGTAGGGGGGGACTTTAGGTTTTAAAAGCAAATTGAATTGGTTGAAATTAAACCTAAAACCATCGTCTAAGAACACGATCTTTGATCCTAATTCAAGGGCTTTTAAAACGCCTAGCTCCCTTTTTTCGCTCACAATCACGCTCGCTTGTTTTAAATTTAAGGCTAAAAGATAGGCTTCATCGCCCGCTGTTTTTTGAGGAACTAAAATATTTCCTTTAACGCTCACCACCACTAAGCCTTTAGAATCCCGTTGATACCCCCTAGAAACAATAGCCACTTCTTGGTATCTTGGAGCGATTTCTAAAATAAAGGGCGTTTTACCGCTCCCCCCAGCGATCAAATTGCCTATGCTGATAAGGGGGATTTTAAAATCATGTTTTTTCGCCATTTTTCTTTTTAAGGTGGCGATGCCTTGATAGATCAAAGAAAAAGGATAGAGCGCGAAAATCAACCCCTTTTGCAAAAGAGTGGGATCATAAAAATAGCGCTCTAAAAAGGGTTTATCGCTTTTCATTCAGGGTTAAATCGTTTGGCGATAGTGGGTAATTCTAATTTAAAAGCGTTTTTTTGGATACGGCTTGTGATGTTTTTTACTAAAATTTCATCATGGCCTAATTGGGTGAGTGTTTCTAAATGGATGGGCTTTGTTTGGAACAACGCTTCAATATCCTTCAATAAAGGGTCAATCATGCTATAAGGATAGCCTAAATCTTGTTCATCGCTTTGCCCTACAAATAAATCCGCGCTAGGGGGCTTGTTTAAAATCTTTTTAGGGATATTTAAATAATAAGCGAGTTCATAAACTTCGGTTTTAAATAATTCCCCAATCGGGTTAATCGCGCACGCCAAATCCCCAAATAAAGTGCCATAGCCTAGCATTCTTTCGCTTTTATTGCTCGTGCCAATGACTAAAGAATCGCTTTTTAAAGAATAATCGTATAAAAAAGCCATGCGCAATCTTGCGCAAAAATTCCCCTTTCTAGTAAGGCTCGCGTCTTTAAAGTGAGAGTCAAAGATGGCGTCATAGGGAGCGATAGAATATTCTGTATAAGGGATAGAAAACGTTTCGCACAAATCTAGGGCGTCTGTTTTACTTTCTGGCATAGAGACTGAAGAGGGCATTAAAAGGGCATGGGCGTTTTCTTTAAAAACCTTTTGGCACAGCACCCCAACGACTGTGCTATCTAGCCCCCCGCTCAGCCCGTAAACGACTTTTTTAAAGCCTTTTTTTTGAACTTCTTTTTCTAAAAAATCGCATAAATAGATGATGAGTTTTTGGTAATCTTTTTGCATGCCTTAAATTATAATAGAAAAAACGCACCGCTTAAGTGAAAAATTAGCTTTTCTTGCTATAATTATCGTTTCACTCCTTTAAAAGTGCTCGTAGCTCAGCTGAATAGAGCAACAGGTTGCGGTCCTGTAGGTCGGGGGTTTGAATCCCTCCGAGCACACCATTTCTTAACATTCTGCATGTTTTTAAACATTATCGCTCCCATTATGGTAAAATAAATACTTGCTTAAACACGCTAGGAGATTTGATTTTGGCATTACCCGTTTATTATGATAAAGACATTGATTTAGGCGTTATCCAATCCTTACAAGTGGGCATTATTGGCTATGGCGCTCAAGGAGAAGCCCAAGCACTCAATTTGAGGGATTCTAAAGTAAAGGCGCGTATTGGCTTGTATCAAGGGAGTTTGAGCGCTTTAAAAGCAAAAAAAGAGGGTTTTGAGGTGCTAGAAATCAAAGAATTAGTCCAACAATCGGATGTGATCATGGCGTTACTCCCGGATGAATTGCATAAAGAAGTGTTAGAAAAAGAAGTGATCCCTTTTTTAAAAGAGGGGCAAATTGTGGGCTTTGCTCATGGTTTTAGCGTGCATTTCAATCAGGTTGTTCTCCCAAAAGGCGTGGGCACGATTTTAGTCGCACCAAAAGGGCCAGGGAGCGCTTTAAGAGAAGAATACCTTAAAAATAAGGGCTTATACCATTTAATCGCCATAGAGCAAGAAAGTTCAATTCATAACGCTAAAGCGGTGGCTTTAAGCTACGCTAAAGCGATGGGTGGGGGGAGAATGGGGGTTTTAGAAACGAGCTTTAAAGAAGAATGCGAGAGCGATTTATTCGGCGAGCAAGCGGTTTTGTGCGGAGGGTTAGAAGCGATTGTGAGAATGGGGTTTGAAACTTTACTCAAGGCAGGATACCCTGAAGAATTAGCCTATTTTGAATGCGTGCATGAAGTGAAATTAGTGGCGGATTTATTGCATTATAAGGGGGTAGAGGGCTTAAGGAAACACATTTCTAACACCGCTGAATTCGGGGCGATTAAAGCTAGAGAGCCTATGGGAAATCTGCTAGAAAAACGCATGCAAAAAATCTTAAAAAAGATTCAAAACGGCTCATTCGCTAAGGATTTTTTACTGGAAAAGAGCTTGAATTATCCCAGGTTAAACACAGAGAGGAAAGCCCTTAAAGAGACTAAAATAGAACAAATTGGGGAAATTTTACGCGCCCCATTCAATCATAAAAAATAAATCATTAAAATAAAAGGAATAAATATGGCAATAGTAGTTACTATCACTTCAGGTAAGGGGGGCGTGGGTAAAAGCACCACCACGGCTAATTTAGCGATCGGATTGGCTGAGAGCGGTAAAAAAGTCGTAGCGGTTGATTTTGACATAGGCCTTAGGAATTTGGACATGATTTTAGGCTTAGAAAATCGCATTGTTTATGATGTGGTGGATGTGATGGAAAAAAATTGCAACCTTTCGCAGGCTTTAATCACGGATAAAAAGACGAAAAACCTTTCTTTTTTAGCGGCTTCACAAAGCAAGGATAAAAATATTTTAGATAAGGAAAAAGTAGCGATTTTAATCAACGCTTTAAGGGCGGATTTTGACTATATTTTGATTGACTCACCGGCTGGGATTGAAAGCGGTTTTGAGCATGCGATTTTGCATGCGGACATGGCGTTAGTGGTGGTAACGCCTGAAGTGAGTTCCTTAAGAGATAGCGACAGAGTGATTGGCATTATTGACGCGAAGTCTAATCGGGCCAAAAGGGGCGAAGAAGTGCATAAGCATTTGATAATCAATCGCTTAAAACCTGAGTTAGTGGCAAATGGCGAGATGATTCCTATAGAAGAAGTGCTTAAAATTTTATGCTTGCCTTTAATTGGGATCATTCCAGAAGATCACCATATTATTTCAGCGACCAATAAGGGCGAGCCGGTGATTCGCACGGATTGCGAGAGTGCGAAGGCTTACCAACGCATCACCAGACGGATTTTAGGCGAAGAAGTGGAATATGTGGAATTTAAGGCTAAAAGAGGCTTTTTTAGCGCGTTAAAAGGGATATTTTCATGAGTTTGTTTGATTTTTTTAAAAACAAAGGGAGCGCAGTTACTGCAACCGATAGATTAAAATTGATTTTAGCCAAAGAGCGCACCTTAAATTTACCCTACATGGAAGAAATGCGTAAAGAAATCATTGCCGTTATTCAAAAATACACTAAATCTTCAGACATCCATTTCAAAACCCTTGATAGCAACCAGAGCGTGGAAACGATTGAAGTGGAAATTATATTGCCTAAATAGTTAACTAACGAATGAAAAGCCATTTCCAATACAGTGCGCTAGAAAATATCCCTAAAGCCTTTGACATTCTCAAAGACCCCCCTAAAAAGCTCTATTGTGTGGGTGATACCAAGCTTTTAGAAACGCCTTTAAAAGTGGCTATCATCGGCACAAGAAGACCCACCCCTTACAGCAAGCAACACACGATCACTCTAGCCAGAGAGCTTGCTAAAAATGGCGCGGTTATTGTGAGCGGAGGAGCGTTAGGCGTGGATATTATCGCTCAAGAAAACGCCTTACCAAAAACCATCATGCTTTCGCCTTGCAGTTTGGATTTGATCTATCCTACGAACAACCATAAAGTGATCCAAGAAATCGCGCAAAACGGCTTGATTTTAAGCGAATATGAAAAAGACTTCATGCCCATTAAAGGCTCTTTTTTAGCGAGAAACCGCCTAGTGATTGCTTTAAGCGATGCGGTCATTATCCCCCAAGCGGATTTAAAAAGCGGCTCTATGAGCAGCGCAAGATTAGCCCAGAAATACCAAAAGCCTTTATTTGTTTTACCTCAGCGCTTGAATGAGAGCGATGGCACTAATGAGCTTTTAGAAAAAGGGCAGGCTCAAGGGATATTTAATATTCAAAATTTTATAAATACCCTTTTAAAAGACTACCATTTAAAAGAAATGCCTGAAATGAAAGATGAATTTTTAGAATATTGCGCCAAAAACCCGAGCTATGAAGAGGCGTATCTCAAATTTGGGGATAAGCTTTTAGAATACGAGCTGTTGGGTAAGATCAAGCGCATCAATCATCTCGTGGTGTTAGCATGATTTTGGCATGCGATGTGGGGCTAAAACGCATTGGGATCGCTACGCTTTTAAACGGCGTTATCTTGCCTTTAGAAGCGATTTTACGCCACAACAGGAATCAGGCCTCTAGGGATTTGAGCGATTTATTGAGGGAAAAAAACATTCAGGTGCTAGTGGTGGGCAAGCCTAATGAAAGCTATGCGGATACGAACGCGCGCATTGAGCATTTTATCAAGCTTGTAGATTTTAAGGGCGAAATCGTTTTTATTAATGAAGACAGATCCAGCATAGAAGCTTATGAAAATTTAGAGTATTTGGGTAAGAAAAACAAGCGGCTCGCTACCAAAGACGGCCGGTTAGACTCTTTGAGCGCTTGTAGGATTTTAGAGCGCTATTGCCAGCAGGTTTTAAAAAAGCACTAGATCTGATTGCAATTTGATTATAATAAAGTCTAAATTTTTTAATAAAAAGGAGAGCATCATGTTAGGGAATTTCAAAAAAGCGATTTTTAGGGCTTTGTGCTTGTGTTGTGTGTTGATTGGGGGGGGGGGTTAATGGCAGAGCCAAACCCTAAAGAGCTTTTTGATTTGGGCGTAAAGAGTATTGAAGCGAAAGATTACATTCAAGCTAAAAAATATTTTGAAAAAGCATGCGATTTGAAATATGGTGGGGGGTGTGGTGCTTTAGGGGATCTGTATGATGATGTAGAAAAAAACTTAATAAAAGCCGCTCAACTTTACACTAAAGCGTGTGAGTTAAAAGAAGGTGTGGGGTGTGGTGCTTTAGGGGGGTTATATTATAATGGGAATGGGGTGAAACGGGACTCAAAAAAAAGCCGATCAATATTTCTCTAAAGCCTGCAAATTAGGAGATCAAGAGGCATGCGAGATACTCAAAGAATTGAAATAAGGGACAAAAAACATGCGATAGCCTCACCTAGAAACTATTCCGCAAAAGCCCTATTTTAGGGGATTAGAACATCGCCAAAATGCCCCTTATTCTTTTAAGAAAATATTTTTACTAGGGAGTTTTAATCTTTTTTTGGTATTCTTTTAGGGGTCATTAGTCTTAAAAACTCTTTAAAAACGGATAACCATGAAAATTATGCATCAAGTCAAGGATTTTTTAGATTTTTGCAAACAAACGATCCACAAAAATTCTAATGAAGCGTTTCAAAAAACCAAACGAGCGCTTTTTAAAGAAAAATCTCAAAAAATCAGGGAGCAAGCGGTTAAAATCGTAGAAAAACGCTTGATAAAAGAGAATATGCAACTGAGCGATTTTAATGAAGAAGAATTAAAAATCATGTTTGAAGCGGAAGAAAAAAGGCTTTTAGAACAAATCCAAACCAAGCATTTTAAAGAAGTTTGGGAAAAGGGCGACAATGAGCAAGGAAAATAGCTTTATCTCTGGCTTAATGGGGTTTTTTAGCGAAAAGAATGAACGATGGCTCTTAGCCCACAGGCACACGAGGGGGTTTGTGATAGTGGCGTGGTTTTTTAGGTTTAAAAGCATTGCGTTTTCTATTTTGATCACTTTGTTGGTGATTTGGGTGGATATTTGGGTTTATAGCGATGTGCGCCAGTTTTTATTGGACACTTCTAGCTCTTTCATTTGGCTTTTGATCGCTTTACTAATCAAGTGGGGCGTGATTGTTTTTAGTGCGCGTAAATGCTATAAGTTCAGCCAAAAAATGTTTGCAATCATTCAAAGAAAAAGACAGATTAGAGAGAATTTGAAAAACCGCCCCAATCCATTAGACACCAAAAATTCTCATAAAGAAAGGCTCTCTAGCGTTACTGAAGAAATCATTTCAAAAAAACAAGAAGAATTACAGAGCAAAGAAACCCCAGAAGGCAAGCATGATGGAGAGAGACTCTCTAGCGTTACCGAAGAGATTATTTCAAAAAAACTAGAAGAATTGAAAGCTAAGAATAATAAGGGGAATTAAAAAGGGCGTGGAACGCTCTGTCTTAGCAAATTGATCTTAGCGGCGTCGTTTTTGATAGTGGATTCAGAGGGGTTTTCGCCTTCTATTTATACCGACAAGACAGGGTATCCTACGATTGGCTATGGCTATAATTTGAGCGTTTATTCTTATGAGAGTAAGCGTATCACCAAAGCGTATGGGCTTTTAACTGACATATTAAAAGAGAATCATAAGGCCCTCCTCTCTTATGGGTGGTATAAAAATTTGGATGCAATGAGGAGAATGGTCATCTTGGATTTGAGCTACAATTTAGGCTTGAGTGGGCTGCTCAAATTCAAGCAATTCATCAGGGCCATAGAGGATAAAAATTATGCTCTGGCTGTGGAGAGACTGCAAAAAAGCCCGTATTTCAATCAAGTGAAAAAAAGAGCGTCAAGGAATATGGAGATTTTGAAATTGGGGGGTTGCGAAAAACATTGTAAGAAAAAATACACGATAGAAAAGGTGATCAAAGAGGTGGGGCTTGAACTCAAATCAAAATCGGTCATGCCGTATTTTTTCAACGAATACGATCTGACCAAAAACGCCAACAGAAAAGAGCCTGAGAGGTTGAGAAGCCAAATAATATCTATTTTGATGAAAACCCCTAAGGGGCGAGAGATTTTGAAAGAATATTTGAACGAGAGCTGTATTTTGCTTGGGGAATAAGGAAAGATGTCATGCTAAAGAATTTCAAAAAAGCCTTTTTTAGGGCTTTGTGCTTGGGTGCGTTGTGTTTATTGGGGGAGTGGTGTAGTAATTTAAGGAGGCTTTAAAAAAGCAAGGGAGCGGGAATGTTAAAAAGTAAGGGCTTGATGCGAGCAGGCCAAAAATCATGTTAAAATACCTAGTATTAACTTTTGTAAAGGAATAGATTTGAGAATCAATCTTAAAATTTTGCTTTCTTTCTCTCTCTAAAGCCAAGTGGTAGCGTTTGGGTTGTTAAAACGCTTTTGAAAGGGTGAGCGTTGAATTTGCTTCTATCGTTTGGTCGCTTATAGTCAATATTTTGATTTTTATTCTCATGCTGGTGGATAAAAATTGAGCAAAAAATGTGGCGTATTCCTGAAAAAGCTTTGTGGGTTTTATCGCTCCTTGGCGGGTCTGTCGGGTTTTTGGTCGCTATGGTTGTGTCCAGATCTTAAAGCTTAAGTTTAAATACGGCGTTTCGCTCATTTGCTTGATAGAGAGTGCGATCCTTTACTTTGTCAGCAAGGATCTTTTTTGGATAGTAGCGCTAACGATATTCTCACTATCCTTGATACTGGTAGCGTTTAAGATTTTTCTCCTTAAAGACAACCCTGACAAACGCTTCAAAAACAACAAAAGGGATAAAAGATAATGTCTTATTTTTTTAAAATCATTCTGGGTGCAAGTGTGATCGTTGGGGTGTTGTTGGTCTTGTGGCGTTTGACTTATGATAAGTTCTGTTTCTCGTTGGTCTTTGTGCTGCTGATACTAGGGATTGTCGCTTTTAGCTATATTTCTTTAAAAATGCATCAGAGGAAGTGCTTCGCCAAGTGCTTTGTGAATAGCGAATCTTTTTTATCCAAGATGTTACACTCCCCAATAATGGTAATTTGCTTTTATTTTATTTTTTCAATTTTCACATCCGTATCCATCACTTATAGCGTTCTGGACTATAATTGGATGATGTGGGGGCTTGTTTTTTGCACTATCGTTGTTTGCGCTGTGGTGTTTGGCACGCTTGAAAAAATGCTCAAGAGTATCATCAAATAAGATTATTTGATGCTGATGTCTAGAGAAGTGAGCGCTTTTGTAGGGACTCTTTTCTTCATTGGCTTGAGTTGCTATGTGATCTATCATGGCAACATGCCCGATTATTTGAGACCGGCTTTGATAGACACTATTAAGGCAGCGAGTGATTCCGCTTATTCAAATTGTGATTATACGAGTTATGTTTTAGAATTTAAAAAAATGTTAGAGGGGGTTACTTGGTGGGGCATGCGCAAAGCAGAGAGCATGGGCTTAAATAAGGAGTTTATGGTTGCGGGCTGGGTAGCGTTTATCATCTATAACGCTCTTAGTGGGATAGCCATCAGCAGGCTGAGCGTTCAAATCATTTATTGGTTATCAAAATATTTTAGGGGTGAGTGTGGAAAATGATGTTAAAGAAGATCTAGAGCAAGCAAGACCAAAAGCTAGAACTAAAAAAGCAAAAGCAAGAGCTAGAGGAACAGAAACAAGAAAAACAAGACAAACAAGAGCAGAAGCCAAAGCAAGAAAAAGAAGAGTCAAAGAGCAAGGAACAAGAAGAAATCAAAAACCAAAAGAGATATAGCTATATTTTTTGGGGATGTCTTATTGTTTTATTTGTCGTCTATTTTAGCGTCAAATTCTTTGCGTATAGCGAACTCAGTCAAGAGGCAAAAGCAGACAAGCCAAAAAAACTCTTTAAGTATGCTGAAAAACTTTTACCTACCGATATTATAAAAGATAATATTGATAGCCATCAAGTAGAGATCAACGCCACTCTCAATAGTGGCATAGAGAAAATGAATGGCGTGATAAACACTCAAATAGATGGGTTTTTTAATATAGTAGAAAACAATGTGGATAAGTTCTTGGACTGGCATTATTCTATCAAGGGGGATTATAGCGAGCTTGCCCTTTTTGCAGCTAAAAAGACCGGCTTGAGCGCCGAAGATGCGATGGCTAATGTGTTGCAAGAAAAACTTTTAGGGAAAGATTACAAGCAAAGATTGGACGCTATAACCAAGAAGCTTTCTAAAACTTATGGGAGTTTGTTAAACCAACACGAAAAATTTGTGAGTGAGACCGCTCTAAAAGGAGTGGATACCGATCTTTCTCAAAACGCAAAAATTTTAGACACTCTTGGCGATGAAGTGGCAAGGAAATTGAAAGCCAATTTTACAGGAGCAATAGGGGCAACGGCTGGCGTGAGTGGCTTGGCTATTATGGCAAAGCTAACCCCAAAACTTGTGGCAAAAATTGGCGCTAAACTTGGGGCGAAAGTAGGGGGTAAATTCCTCGCAAAGATTGGCACAGCTTTGAGCGGTTCTTGGACTTGCGGGCCTTTCGCTCCTGCTTGCGCTATTGGGATTTGGTTTGGAAGCGATGCAGCATCCAATTTTATTGATGAATGGATCCACAGAGACGGATTCAAAAAAGAAATTTGAAACAACATCAACGAAGTGAAAGAAAATCTCAAAAACAGCTACAACAGCAATTTAACGATAGCTTTGTTAAAATCAGCCAAGAACTTCAAGAGAGTTACAAAAACGCTCCTGTGGTGGAGAAAAAAACCATCAAAGAACATATAGGCGATCTCAACCAAACCTCAGAAGAGGACAACTAAAAGAACAATCAATAAAAGAGCGGTAGATCTTTTAGAAACGGCATGAAGCGTTTTGGCATGGGGGAGGTGATCTCATAGAACG
This sequence comes from Helicobacter pylori, assembly GCF_001998165.1. Classification (GTDB taxonomy): domain Bacteria; phylum Campylobacterota; class Campylobacteria; order Campylobacterales; family Helicobacteraceae; genus Helicobacter; species Helicobacter pylori_DL. The sequence continues at coordinate 19,772 of NZ_MTWR01000023.1, forward strand.
CTTTTTTAAATTCAAACCCCAGACGAAACGCATGGAGCATGAGTAATGGGGCGTTGTTTTCACGCTTTAATTGAAGGTATTCTCTCGCTTCTTCATCAACCACCCCATAAAGCCCCTCACCCACAATCCTATGCCCCACGCTGCTTAAATGCAAGCGGATCTGGTGCGTGCGCCCGGTGAGTGGGGTGATTTTGAGTAGGCTTATATCCAAAAAAGGGTTATAGCTTAAAGGCTCAACAAGCGTGATTGAAGGCTTGCCTAAAGGAGAAATTTTAGATCGAATGCACAAGTCTTTTTGAATGTTTTGTGGCGTTAGAATGGGTTTGTCTATTTTCATGCTTTTTTCAATCAGCCCATGCACTAGCGCTAAATAAGTTTTTTTTACTTTTTTTTGCATGAAAAGCGCTTTTAAATCCTTAGTGCTTTGTAAGGTCTTGCCCGCTAAAACCAACCCGCTCGTTTCATAGTCTAATCTGTGGGCTGGGTGGGCGTTTTTACCCCAATGCGATTGGATACAATCCAGTAAGCTTTCATGGTAAAAATAGCCTTTAGGGTGGGTATAGACTTGAGCAGGTTTGTCAAACACGCCAAAATCTTTCGTTTCAAAAACAAGCACTTGAGTTTTTTCATTGGGCTTGAAATGAATCAAGCGAACGACCCCTTGAATGATTTGAGATTTACGCACGGCTTGTTGGTTTTGTTTTAAGCGTTGCTTGTCAAGGTGCCGTTGGGCTTCTTTTAGAGAGCATTTTAAAATATCGCACACCAAAAACAAGGCTTTGGTGGGTTTTAAAATTTCAAATTCTTCTTCAACAAAAGGCACTACAACAAACTTTTAACAAACATTTTAGGCTCATTAGAACACTCATCTAATTCCACGCTAAAAAGCACGCTCACCTTTTCACCCGCTTTCAAAAACCGCTCAGCGTTAAAATAAATAGCCTCTTTGACGCATTCTTTATCCTTAAAACGCAAAATCTGGTGGCTTTCTTTAATGATTTTTTCTTCTATGACTTCTAAATTTCTTGCTTGGAATAGGGGTTCAGGGTTTTCTTGCCCATAAGGTTCGCCCGTTTCTATAATCTCTAAAAGCTCTCTGTCAATGTCTTTTAAATTGAGCGTTAAAGGGGGTTCTTTTTCATAAAAAGGCAAGACTTTAAAATCAAAATTTTCTAAAGTTTCAAAGAGCGAGACGATATTGTTTTTTCCAACGCTCAACCCGCACGCTTGCCTATGCCCTCCATAGCCGAGTAATAAAGAAGAAACCCCATTCAAAGCGTCAATCAAATCAATATTTGGAGAGCTACGAGCACTCCCTTTATACACCCCTTCTTTAAAGGTGAAAACCAGGCTTGGCTTTTGGGTGGCTTCCACTAATTTTGAAGCCACAATCCCAAGCACGCCCTCATGCCAATTATCCTTAAAAGCGATGATGATTTTTTCTCCAACCATCGCGTGCTTAAAGGCTTCTTCAAAAACCTGCTGTTGGATCATTTTGCGCTTCAAATTGCATGCTTTCAAGCGTTCATACAAAGAATGACCATCTTGGAAATTATTCGCGCTTAAAAAATCCAGGGCCATTTTAGCGTCTTGCATGCGCCCTGCGGAGTTGATTAAAGGGGCGATATTAAAAGAAATATCGCTCGCTTTTAAAGAGCGTTTTCTAAAAACTTCTCTTTGGCGTAAAAACCCCATCGCCCCTAAGGATTCTTTTTGCAAAAAATACAAGGCTTTAGAAACTAAAAAGCGGTTAAAAAAAGTCAAAGGCATCATATCAGCAATAGTCGCCACGCCCGCTAAGCACAACAATTCACTAGAATGGCTTTTTTCTTTTCCTAAAAGCTTGTGGATACCATAGCACAAATAAAACGCCACCAACGCCCCGCACACTTCCTTTTGGATAAAATCACAATCCGGTTGCTTGGGGTTGATCACCGCATAAGCGTCTGGGACTTCATCATTATTTAAGCAATGGTGATCGGTGATGATAAGGGTGTAATTTTTTTCTTTGCAAAATCGTGCGGCTTCAAAGGCGTTAATCCCGTTATCCACCGTGATGATTAAAGGGGCGTGGTGTTTTTCTAAAAATTTTTTAGAAATCCCATAGCCATCCATGAAGCGATTAGGGATTATAATGCGGACATGCTTGTAGTTTAGGCTTTCAAAAAATTTTGCCATGATAGCAGAGCTAATCACGCCGTCAGCGTCATAATCGCCCACCACTAAAATTTCTGTGTTTGCGTGCATGGCTTCTATGATTTTGAGCGCGGCTTTTTTCAAGTCTTTAAATAAAAAGGGGCTAGGAAACCCTTTTTCATTATAAGCGATAGAAGCCACTCGCTCTTTGATTTGAGCTTTAAGCTTTTGTTTCATTCTTTAGATTAGGATTTAGAAAGAGCGTTCTTAATGAAATCCAAAATAATAGGGTTAGGGCTTTGCAGCCTGGAGGTGAATTCCGGGTGGAATTGCACCCCTACAAAGAACGGGTGATCTTCTAATTCAATCGCTTCAATCAAATGATTCGCTCCAAAACCCACCACTTTCAAGCCCTTATTTTCCCACTCTTGGCGGTATTTGGGGTTGATTTCATAACGATGGCGGTGCCTTTCTTTAATGCTAGGCTTTTTATAGGCTTTTTCTAGTAAGCTATTAGGCATGATTTCGCATTCGTATTCGCCTAATCGCATGGTGCCACCCAATGGCGAATTATAGGTACGCACCTGTTTTTGGTGGTTTTGATCCATAAAATCTTCAATCAAATACACCACAGGGTATTCGCAGCGTTGGTTAAATTCCGTAGAGTTAGCCCCTTTCAAGCCTAAAACATTGCGGCAAAACTCCACGATCGCTAATTGCATGCCCAAACAAATCCCTAAAAAGGGGAGTTTTTCCACCCTAGCCCTTTGAATGGCGCAAATTTTGCCCTCAATCCCCCTTTCTCCAAAGCCCCCAGGCACTAAAATCGCATCAACGCCCTCTAAATTGGTTTCTTCATTAAAATTCTCGCTATCCAGCCATTCAATATTGACTTGCGTATCCAGATGTGCCCCCGCATGGATTAAGGCTTCAATCAAGGATTTATAAGATTCTTTTAAGCTTAAATACTTGCCTACAAAACCAATTTTGACTTTGTGTTTAGGAGCGATAATCTTTTCTACTAAAGTGTTCCAAGCCGCCATTTTGGGGTGCAATTTATTCAAATTAAAGCGTCTGGCAATGGGGGTTAAAATGCCTTCTTGCAAGAAAAGAATGGGGCATGCGTAAATGCTTTTAGTGTCTGTGGCCACAATCACGCTGTCTTGTTCCACATCGCAACTCAAAGCGATTTTCTTTTTCAATTCTTTATCCAAAGGCTTAGGCGATCGCGCCAAAATGATTTGAGGGGTTACGCCAAGACGCCTTAATTCCTGGACAGAGTGTTGCGTGGGTTTGGTTTTTAATTCGTTAGTGGTTTGGATATAGGGGATCAAGGTTACATGCACATTGATGACTTTTTCATTCCCTAATTCCAGTTTAAGCTGGCGGATCGCTTCCAAATAAAACATGCCCTCCATATCGCCCACAGTGCCACCCACTTCCACGATTAAAAAATCCAACCCCTTAGCCGCGCTTTTAATGCGCCTTTTGATTTCATCGGTTACATGGGGGACGATTTGAATGGTTTTGCCTAAATATTCCCCTTTCCTTTCGTTTTCTATCACGCTTGAAAAAATCTGCCCGGTAGTGAAATTATTCAACCTCGTTAAATTCCTGTTCAAAAAGCGTTCATAATGCCCGATGTCTAAATCCGTTTCAGCGCCATCGCTAGTTACAAACACTTCCCCATGCTCTAAAGGGCTCATGGTGCCTGGATCAATATTAATATAAGGATCAATCTTCAAAATAGAAACCTGGTAATTGCAATGCTGCAAAAGCGTAGCGATTGAAGAAGATGAAATCCCTTTCCCTAGAGAGCTTAACACGCCCCCTGTAACGAATATAAATTTGGCTCTATCCATAAGTTATTGCGTTCCTTTGATTTTTACTTCTTAAAATTGTAGTCTAAAAAGGGTTAAAAAGCTTTAAAAGAGGGCAAAAATTAAAGCGATTTCAAAAAAAAAAAAAAAAACAATTTCAGTTTCTTATTAGCTAGGTTTGATTAAAATAAAAAGCTTTTATGTGTTTAAACTTCATTGTCTTAAATTTTTTAAGAGCGATTTTAAAATTCGTTGGCGTATAATATAAGTTTTGAATTAACTACTAGAAGGGTTTTAAATAATGGCTGAAAATTCTTTCAAAAATGTTTCTGCACAACCCAAAGCATTTTTTTTATTACCAGTTAAAACCCTGTTTCTTTTAGGAGGCGTTTTTAGCGCGTTTTTTATCCTTATTGCTGGCTTGGTTTTTTTTGATTACACTAATTCAATGGACCATGCCATTTTTAGCTTGATGCGTTCAAATTCTTCTAACCCTATTTTAGATCAAACGCTCCGACGCGTTGTTTTTTTAGGCTATTCTCAATTCGTGTTGCCTTTGAGCTTGTTAGTGGGGGTGTTTTTAAGCCTTTATCGTAGAAATTTAGCGCTTGGGGTGTGGTTTGTGCTAAGCGTGATCTTATTTGAAGCCCTTTTAGAATCTTTAAAACACCTTTTGGCACACTCCATTCAATGGCTTTCGCACAGCGCTAATTTCCCTAGCGCTATTGCGCTTTCTTTAACGCTATTTTATGGGTTGCTTGTTTTATTGATACCCCATTTGATCACGCATCAAATATTTCAAAACATTCTTTCTTATAGTTTGCTTGGTTTGATTTTTTTAATAGGCTTAGCGCTGATTGTTTTAGGGGTGTCTTTTAGCAGTGTTTTAGGAGGGTTTTGTCTAGGAGCGTTAGGGGCTTGTTTTTCCATAGGGATTTATTTGAGCGTGTTCCAAAAGATCTAAGCGAACGGCTTAAAAGAATGAAAATTTTATCAAGGTTTTAATATTGGATTTAAAGATATTATTGCAACGGATTGTTGATTTTTTCATCAAGCTCAATAAAAAGCAAAAAATCGCTCTGATCGCAGCGGGGGTTTTGATCACCGCTTTGCTTGTGTTTTTATTGCTCTATCCCTTTAAAGAAAAAGACTACGCACAAGGGGGCTATGGGGTTTTATTTGAAAGATTGGATTCTAGCGATAACGCTTTAATCTTACAACACCTCCAGCAAAACCAAATCCCTTATAAAGTCTCCAAAGACGACACCATTCTTATCCCTAGAGATAAAGTATATGAAGAAAGGATCACTCTAGCCTCTCAAGGGATTCCTAAAACGAGTAAAGTGGGCTTTGAAATCTTTGACACTAAAGACTTTGGGGCGACTGATTTTGATCAGAACATCAAACTCATTCGCGCTATTGAGGGGGAATTGTCGCGCACGATTGAAAGCTTAAACCCCATTCTTAAAGCCAATGTGCATATTGCAATCCCTAAAGACAGCGTGTTTGTGGCTAAAGAAGTCCCCCCTAGCGCTTCGGTGATGCTCAAGCTTAAGCCTGACATGAAGCTTTCACCCACTCAAATTTTAGGGATTAAAAACTTAATCGCTGCAGCTGTGCCTAAACTCACGGTAGAAAATGTGAAAATCGTGAATGAAAATGGCGAATCAATAGGCGAGGGCGATATACTAGAAAACTCCAAAGAATTAGCCCTAGAGCAATTGCATTACAAACAAAATTTTGAAAACATTTTAGAAAATAAGATTGTCAATATCTTAGCCCCTATTGTGGGGGGTAAAAACAAGGTGGTCGCAAGGGTCAATGCGGAGTTTGATTTCAGCCAAAAGAAAAGCACTAAAGAGACTTTTGATCCCAATAATGTCGTAAGGAGCGAGCAAAATTTAGAAGAAAAAAAAGAAGGCGCTCCTAAAAAACAAGTCGGCGGCGTGCCTGGGGTTGTGAGCAATATCGGGCCTGTGCAAGGATTGAAAGACAATAAAGAGCCAGAAAAATACGAAAAGTCTCAAAACACGACCAATTATGAAGTGGGTAAAACCATTAGCGAGATTAAGGGCGAGTTTGGCACTTTAGTGCGTTTGAATGCGGCGGTTGTGGTGGATGGCAAGTATAAAATCGCGCTCAAAGATGGGGCAAACGCTTTAGAATACGAGCCTTTGAGCGATGAATCGCTTCAAAAAATCAACGCTCTGGTGAAACAAGCCATTGGCTATAATCAAAATAGAGGCGATGATGTGGCGGTGAGTAATTTTGAGTTTAACCCTATGGCGCCTATGATTGACAACGCCACTTTGAGCGAAAAAATCATGCATAAAACTCAAAAAATCTTAGGCTCATTCACGCCTTTAATCAAGTATGTTTTGGTGTTTATAGTGCTATTTATTTTCTATAAAAAAGTGATCGTGCCTTTCAGCGAGCGCATGCTGGAAGTGGTGCCTGATGAAGATAAGGAAGTGAAATCCATGTTTGAAGAAATGGATGAAGAAGAAGATGAATTGAACAAACTGGGCGATTTGAGGAAAAAAGTAGAAGATCAATTAGGGCTTAATGCAACCTTTAGCGAAGAAGAAGTAAGATATGAAATTATCTTAGAAAAGATTAGAGGGACCCTTAAAGAACGCCCTGATGAAATCGCCATGCTCTTTAAACTCCTAATCAAAGATGAAATCTCTTCAGACAGTGCGAAAGGTTAAAAGATAAAAGGTTAAAAATGGCAACCAAGCTTACCCCCAAACAAAAGGCTCAATTAGACGAACTTTCCATGAGTGAAAAAATCGCTATTTTACTCATTCAAGTGGGCGAAGACACCACAGGCGAGATTTTAAGGCATTTAGACATTGACTCCATTACAGAGATTTCTAAGCAAATCGTGCAATTAAACGGCACAGACAAGCAAATCGGCGCGGCGGTTTTAGAGGAATTTTTTGCGATTTTTCAGTCTAACCAATACATCAATACCGGCGGTTTAGAATATGCTAGAGAGCTTTTAACCAGGACTTTAGGGAGCGAAGAAGCTAAAAAAGTGATGGATAAACTCACTAAAAGCTTGCAAACGCAAAAAAACTTCGCTTATTTAGGCAAAATCAAGCCCCAACAACTCGCTGATTTCATCATTAACGAACACCCTCAAACCATTGCCTTGATTTTAGCCCACATGGAGGCCCCTAATGCGGCTGAGACTTTGAGCTATTTCCCTGATGAAATGAAAGCGGAAATCTCCATTAGAATGGCAAATTTAGGCGAAATATCGCCCCAAGTGGTTAAAAGGGTTTCCACGGTGTTAGAAAACAAACTAGAATCGCTCACCAGTTATAAAATTGAAGTGGGCGGCTTGAGAGCGGTGGCTGAAATCTTTAACCGCCTAGGCCAAAAGAGCGCTAAAACCACGCTCGCTCGCATTGAAAGCGTGGATAACAAACTCGCCGGCGCGATTAAAGAAATGATGTTCACTTTTGAAGATATAGCCAAACTAGACAATTTCGCTATCAGAGAGATTTTAAAAGTAGCGGATAAAAAAGACTTGTCTTTAGCCTTAAAAACTTCCACGAAGGATTTAACCGATAAATTCTTAAACAACATGAGCAGTAGGGCTGCAGAGCAATTTGTAGAAGAAATGCAATATTTAGGGGCGGTTAAAATCAAAGATGTGGATGTGGCCCAAAGAAAAATCATTGAAATCGTGCAGAGCTTGCAAGAAAAAGGCGTGATCCAAACTGGTGAAGAGGAAGATGTCATTGAATAGCCGCAAAAATTTGATCCAAAAAGACCATTTGAATAAGCATGACATTCAAAAATACGAATTTAAGAGCATGGCAAACTTACCCCCTAAAACTAATCCTAATGGCGCGTCTTTAGAAACGCCTAACCACCCCCAAGAGCCTTTGGAAAAAAAAGCGATAGAAAACGATTTGATTGATTGCTTATTGAAAAAAACCGACGAGCTTTCAAGCCATTTAGTGAAATTGCAAATGCAATTTGAAAAGGCCCAAGAAGAGAGCAAAGCTTTGATTGAAAACGCTAAAAACGATGGCTATAAAATCGGCTTTAAAGAGGGCGAAGAAAAAATGCGTAACGAGCTCACTCACAGCGTGAATGAAGAAAAAAACCAGCTTTTGCATGCGATCACCGCTTTAGATGAAAAAATGAAAAAATCACAAGATCATTTAATGGCTTTAGAAAAGGAACTGAGCGCGATTGCGATAGATATAGCTAAAGAAGTGATCCTTAAAGAAGTGGAAGACAACAGCCAAAAAGTAGCCCTAGCTTTAGCTGAAGAGCTTTTAAAAAACGTTTTAGACGCAACGGATATTCACTTAAAAGTCAATCCCTTGGATTACCCTTATTTAAACGAGCGTTTGCAAAATGCTTCTAAAATCAAATTGGAGAGCAATGAGGCTATTTCTAAAGGAGGCGTTATGATCACTAGCTCTAATGGGAGCCTTGATGGGAATTTAATGGAGCGCTTTAAAACGCTCAAAGAAAGCGTGTTGGAAAATTTTAAGGTGTGATTTTGCAAAATAAAACTTTTGATTTAAACCCTAATGATATTGTAGGCTTGGAGTTGGTGTGCCAAACGCTGCGGAGTCGTATTTTAGAAGTGGTGAGCGCTAATGGGGGGCATTTAAGCTCTTCTTTAGGGGCTGTGGAGCTGATTGTGGGCATGCATGCCTTATTTGATTGCCAAAAAAACCCTTTCATCTTTGACACTTCGCACCAGGCTTACGCTCACAAGCTTTTAACCGGGCGCTTTGAAAGCTTTAGCACTCTAAGGCAATTTAAAGGCTTGAGCGGCTTTACTAAACCCAGCGAGAGCGCATACGATTATTTCATTGCCGGGCATAGTTCCACTTCGGTGTCTATAGGCGTGGGGGTGGCTAAAGCTTTTTGTTTGAAACAAGCGCTGGGCATGCCTATAGCTTTATTAGGCGATGGGAGCATTAGCGCAGGGATTTTTTATGAAGCCTTAAACGAACTGGGCGATAGAAAATACCCCATGATCATGATTTTGAACGATAATGAAATGAGTATCAGCACGCCTATTGGAGCCTTATCCAAAGCCCTTAGCCAGCTGATGAAAGGCCCGTTTTACCAGTCTTTCCGCTCTAAAGTTAAAAAAATCTTAAGCACCTTACCTGAAAGCGTGAATTACTTAGCGAGCCGTTTTGAAGAATCTTTCAAGCTCATCACCCCGGGCGTGTTTTTTGAAGAATTGGGCATTAACTATATAGGGCCTATTAATGGGCATGATTTAGGTGCGATTATTGAAACCTTAAAATTAGCCAAAGAGCTTAAAGAACCGGTGCTAATCCATGCGCAAACCTTAAAAGGCAAAGGCTATAAAATCGCTGAAGGGCGCTATGAAAAATGGCATGGGGTGGGGCCTTTTGATCTGGATACCGGCTTGTCTAAAAAATCCAAGAGCGCGATTCTATCGCCCACTGAAGCGTATTCTAACACCCTTTTAGAATTAGCCAAAAAAGATGAAAAAATCGTAGGCGTAACCGCTGCGATGCCTAGCGGCACAGGATTAGACAAGCTCATTGACGCTTACCCTTTGCGCTTTTTTGATGTCGCTATCGCTGAACAACACGCTTTAACTTCTAGCAGCGCTATGGCTAAAGAGGGGTTTAAACCTTTTGTGAGCATCTATTCTACTTTTTTGCAAAGGGCTTATGATTCTATTGTGCATGACGCTTGTATTTCTAGCTTGCCGATTAAATTAGCTATTGATAGGGCTGGGATTGTGGGCGAAGATGGCGAAACGCACCAAGGGCTTTTAGACGTGTCGTATTTGCGCTCTATCCCTAACATGGTCATTTTTGCCCCACGAGACAATGAAACTTTAAAAAACGCCGTGTATTTTGCCAATGAGCATGATTCAAGCCCTTGCGCGTTCCGCTACCCTAGGGGGTCGTTTGCACTAAAAGAGGGGGTTTTTGAGTCTAGCGGTTTTGTTTTAGGCCAAAGCGAATTGTTGAAAAAAGAGGGCGAAATTTTACTCATAGGCTATGGTAATGGCGTGGGGCGGGCGCATTTGGTCCAACTGGCTTTAAAAGAAAAAAACATAGAATGCGCGCTCTTGGATCTCAGGTTTTTAAAGCCCTTAGATCCAAATTTAAGCGCGATCGTTGCCCCTTATCAAAAGCTCTATGTTTTTAGCGATAATTACAAGTTTGGGGGGGTGGCTAGCGCGATTTTAGAGTTTTTGAGCGAACAAAATATTTTAAAGCCTATTAAAAGCTTTGAAATCATTGATGAATTTATCATGCATGGGAACACCGCTCTAGTGGAAAAATCCTTAGGCTTAGACACAGAGAGTTTGACTGAGGCTATTTTAAAAGATTTAGGACAAGAGAGATGAAAACAAAAGCGCCAATGAAAAATATCCGCAATTTTTCCATTATCGCTCACATTGACCATGGTAAAAGCACTTTAGCGGATTGCTTGATTTTTGAATGCAACGCTATCAGTAACAGAGAAATGACGAGCCAAGTGATGGACACGATGGATATTGAAAAAGAAAGGGGCATTACGATTAAGGCTCAAAGCGTGCGCTTGAATTACACTTTTAAGGGGGAGGATTATGTTTTAAACCTCATTGACACCCCAGGGCATGTGGATTTTAGCTATGAAGTGTCGCGCTCTTTGTGTTCGTGCGAAGGGGCGTTATTGGTGGTGGATGCCACTCAAGGCGTGGAAGCGCAAACCATCGCCAACACTTATATCGCTTTAGATAACAATTTAGAAATTTTACCGGTGATTAATAAAATTGATTTGCCGAATGCGAATGTTTTAGAGGTCAAACAGGATATAGAAGACACGATAGGGATTGATTGCTCTAACGCTAATGAAGTGAGCGCTAAAGCTAAGCTTGGCATTAAAGATTTGTTAGAAAAAATCATTACGACCATTCCTGCCCCTAGCGGTGATCCTAACGCTCCCTTAAAAGCGCTCATTTATGATTCATGGTTTGACAATTATTTAGGGGCGCTGGCGTTGGTGCGCATCATGGATGGGAGCATTAATACCGAGCAAGAAATTTTAGTGATGGGGACGGGTAAAAAACACGGCGTTTTAGGGCTATACTACCCCAACCCTTTGAAAAAAATCCCCACTAAAAGTTTAGAATGCGGTGAGATTGGCATTGTGAGTTTGGGGCTAAAGAGCGTTACTGATATTGCGGTGGGCGATACGCTCACAGACGCTAAAAACCCTACCTCTAAACCCATTGAGGGCTTTATGCCGGCCAAACCCTTTGTTTTTGCGGGGCTTTACCCTATAGAAACGGACCGGTTTGAAGATTTAAGAGAAGCGCTATTGAAACTCCAGCTTAACGATTGCGCTTTGAATTTTGAGCCTGAAAGCTCTGTGGCGCTTGGCTTTGGCTTTAGGGTGGGCTTTTTAGGGTTATTGCACATGGAAGTGATCAAAGAAAGGCTGGAGAGAGAATTTGGTCTTAACTTAATCGCTACCGCTCCCACGGTGGTGTATGAAGTGCATTTGACGGATAATAGCATCAAATACGTCCAAAACCCTAGCGAATTGCCCCCTGAAAATTGTATCGCTTGCATCAAAGAGCCTTTTGTGAGGGCGACGATCATCACGCCGAGTGAATTTTTGGGTAATTTAATGCAGTTATTGAACAATAAAAGAGGCATTCAAGAAAAAATGGAATATTTGAACCAGTCTCGTGTCATGCTCACTTATTCCTTGCCGAGCAATGAAATTGTGATGGATTTTTATGACAAACTCAAATCTTGCACGAAAGGGTATGCGAGCTTTGATTATGAGCCTATAGAAAACAGAGAGGCTCATTTGGTGAAGTTAGATGTTAGGGTGGCAGGCGATGTGGTGGATGCGCTTTCTATCATTATAGATAAAAACAAGGCGTATGAAAAGGGGCGCGCTTTAGTGGAAACGATGAAAGAGCTTATCCCAAGACAGCTTTTTGAAGTCGCTATCCAAGCGAGCGTGGGGAATAAAATCATCGCCAGAGAGACGATTAAATCTGTCGGTAAGAATGTAACGGCTAAGTGCTATGGGGGCGATATTACACGAAAAAGAAAACTCTTAGAAAAGCAAAAAGAGGGCAAGAAACGCATGAAAGCTATCGGTAAAGTGGAACTTCCCCAAGAAGCGTTTTTAGCGATATTAAAGATTGATTAGGGCGTTTGATGAAAGTAGGCTCACTTTTTGCTGGGATTGGAGGGTTTGAATGCGCGTTTTTGTAAGTGGGCTTTGAAATTGGTTGGGCGAACGAATTAGACAAAGACGCATGCAATACTTATAGGGCTAATTTCAAACACAAGCTTTTAGAACAAGACATTAAAGATTTAAACCCTAATGAGTTAGAAGATGTTGGGTTGATAAGCGCGGGGTTTCCTTGTCAAGCGTTCAGCATTGCTGGGTTGCAAAAAGGGCTTAATGATGAAAGAGGGGCGATTGTTGTGGAAATGTTTCGCATCATTCAAGCCAAAAAACCTCAAGTTCTATTATTAGAAAATGTCAAAAATTTAGTGAGCCACAATAAGGGGGAAACCTTAAAATTTATTTTAGAAACTTTGAAAAACTTAGGCTATTTTATCCATTATAAAATACTAAACACCTATGAATATTCTACTATACCACAAAATAGAGAGCGGATTTATATCATAGGATTTTTAGACAAAAACCATTACAAGCGCTTTCATTTTCCTTTAAAAATCAATCACACGCAAAGCATTAAGGACTTATTAGAAATAAAAGTGGGTGAGGAATTTTATTACAAGCAGTATCGTTTTTATGAGACTTTAAAAAAAGAAATCACCAAAAGAGACACTTGCTACCAATGGCGCAGGCATTATGTAAGAGAAAATAAAAACAATCTTTGCCCCACTCTTACAGCCAACATGGGGACAGGAGGGCATAATGTGCCTTTAGTTTTAGATGAGAAAGGCATAAGAAAACTTACGCCTAAAGAATGTCTGAATTTTCAAGGTTTCGCTAAAGATTATGTTTTACCTAATACCGCTAAAAGCAAACTTTATAAACAAATTGGTAATTCTGTGAGTGTGCCTGTGATTAAAGCTTTAGCGTTAGAAATTAAAAAGGTTGTTTATGGATAATCATACGCATCAAACTTGGGTTATCAATTTAACCGGTATTGACAAGGGGATTTTTCGCACAATGAATGGCAACGCTGATGAACTCATTGCTATAGGAAGGGTGATTAAAGCAGGATTTCCTTGCAGTAGGGTAGATGTTACAAACGCTAAATATGATGCCATTGTGGATCTAGGAGGAAAGCAGAAATTATTGAGAATACAGATTAAAGGCACAGGGGGAGATACCTTGAATTTTACAGGGGGCTATAGGAGTGAGGTTCAAATTGATAGGAATGCCCCCAAACGCACTTATAAATACACCAAAAAAGATTGCGATTTGATTTTAGGGATAGACACTCGCACGAGCGAATGCTATATTATCCCTATTGAAGACACACAAGAATGGGGCAACACAAAGAGTTTGTCGCAACTCCAACACTATAAAGAGAATTGGCAAATTTTGATTGACTTGGCGTTGGAGTAAAAATATAAAATCACATTTATAAATAAGAAAAAAGATCCCTTTAGATAGGGTGTTGGTTATGCTAAAAAGGCACAATCAAATTAGAAAAGAATGACTTGCTCTTAAACCCTAGTTTAGTGGAAGCAGAAAGAAAATTTTTACAAGCTTTTAAAATGGCTCTATCTTAAAATGAATGCTGATAATCAAGTGGGTAATCAAAAAGCTTGATTGGGGCAACAAAAATATTAAGGGAATTAGAAACCAATGGGACACTCTCTAATCATTACGGAGACGGCATCAACTATAGCGTCTCAAACCTTAATGGGAATATCCTGCCACAAACGAGCTTAAAACACAAGAACCATAACAATCAAAATTGGGACACTTGCTTACAGAATGCCACAATAAAGAGCGTTTTTAAACAACAAACGAAATAATTAAAAATTGAATTATCGTTGAGTAGTCAGCGGCTATAAACTACGAAATAAAGAGAAGCTTGCGATTGTTTAGACTTTGCAAGCGATTACAAAAGAAAAGGTATTTAATTCTTTAAACTCTTTTAAAACTAATCCTATATAAAAAAGATTAATAAGGCTTTTAAAAAAGCGTTATTAGGGAGTTAAGGTATCGTAAAAACTCTCCTATGGATTTTAAAATCGCCAAAAGTTTAAGCTTTTGTAGCGAGTTTGTTGATTGCTTCAGCGTTCATGTCATCTTGATGGGTTTTTAACACTTTAGAATACATGTCCAAAAAGCGGTTGATTTCAATCAAAGCGCTCATCTCACGCACCGCATTGACATTGCTTTTTTCTAGCATGTATTGTTTTAACGCGCCAGAGTCAGAGACTTGATGAGCGCCTTCGCCCTGATAGGTATAAAGGTTTTGCCCTATTTTTTTAAGGTTTTTTGGTTCGCTAAAACTCACTAAAGCCAACGCGCCCGCTTGAATTTGGGCTTCATTATCCCTAAAAGTGATTCCGCCATTTTGATCCACTTCAATTTCAGCGTTAGGCATGAGCATGATCCCTCCTTTTTCATTCAAGCCAGAGCGTGAAAGCACCCTAAAGCCATTAAGAGTAACTAAAAAGCCGTCTTTATCCACGCTAAAATGCCCATCTCTAGTATAAGCGACGCCCTCATTAGTTTGTATCGCAAAATAGAGGTTAGGGCTTGTTAGGGCAAAATCTAGGGGGTTATTTGTCCCTTCAAATGCGCCAAGACTCCTATCCGTATAGATTTCTGATAGAATAGGCACACGATTGAGATTGCGGTTTAGATACTTCGTGCTCGCTTTGGTTTGATCTTCTAAGGGCAGTTGCTCTCGGTATTCTTGGTAAAGCCTTAAAAAATCGCCTGTAATCGCATCGTCCCTTTTAAAGCCGTTGGTGTTTAGGTTGGCTAAATTGTTAGAGGTTAAATCCAAGCGGTTAAATTGTGTCGCCATAGCGCCTGTGGCCGCATAATACCCATTTTGCATGCGAATAATCCTTTTAAAAGGAAAAATTATAGCAAAAATTAAATAAAAACAGATTCATTCCAAATAGGTTTTTTTAGGGAATATGATAACCATAACCATAAAGATAACAATACTCAACATGACATAGCCCACAAACCCCCATTCAAAACCATGCTGTTTGAACTCTAACGCTACATAACTCGCGCTCCCTCCAAAAAGCGCATTGGCGATCGCATAGGCCAAACCCACGCCAAGCGCTCGCACATGTTCAGGGAATAATTCCGCTTTAATGACCCCAGCAATGCAAGTGTAAAAACTCATGCTGCTTAATGCAAGCATTTCGTAAAATAGGGCTTCATACACGCTAGTGGCATGCTTGATACCATAAAAGACAACAGGCGTTACAATAAGCCCTGTGATAGCAAAAACCATCAGCATTTGGGTGCGTTTGATTTTATCCGCAAGCATCCCGCATAGGGGTTGTAAGAAGATGAAATAAGAGAGCGCTAAAAGCATGATGAAACTGCTTTCTTTAGGACTAAACGATGAGCTGTTGGTTAAAAAGATTTTTAAATACACCGTAAAAGTGTAAAAACACAAACTCCCTCCCATGGTTAGCCCAAAGACTATCATTAAGGCTTTTTTATGGTGGAGCAATTCCTTTAAACTGCCTCTTTGGGTTTCTTCTTTAATAGTGTTTTTGGAAGTTGTTTTGCTATCCATGGTTTCTTCCATGATATTTCTTAAAAAGAGCGAAAGTAGGGCTAATATACCCCCTAAAGCGAATAAATAACGCCAAGCAAACGCGCTGATTTGCTCATGCGTGTAAATGTTTTCAACGATAAAGAGCGAAAAAATAGCTAAGAGTTGCCCTCCAACTAAAGTTACATATTGGAAAGAGCCATAAAAACCTTTTTTGCCATTCTTGCCTAATTCAGAGAGATAAGTGGCGACCACGCCATATTCTCCTCCCACGCTAAAGCCCTGTAAAAGCCTGGCTAACAATAAAAACAAGAACGCCCATTCCCCCACGATTTCTTTAGTGGGGAGCAATGCGAGCAAAAAAGAGCCTAGCGCCATAAGGATAATGGAATACACCATAGAAGTTTTACGCCCCTTTTTATCCCCCAATTTACCAAAGAACAAACTCCCCAAAGGGCGCATGAAAAACCCTAGCATGAAAACCAAAAAAGCTGAGATGAGTGCTAAAGTGGGGTCATTGGTGTGGGTAAATTCCTTAGCAAAATAAGGAGCGAGGAACGCATAAGCGTAAAAATCATACCATTCCACTAAATTACCTGAACTAGCGGCTAAAAGGGATTTTAAGGGTTTTTTGGTGGCGGGTTGAATCTGGGGGTTCATGGCTATCCTTGAACATGAAATTTTTAGGTAATTTTACTAGGAGTTAGGGAAACCACAGATAATATTTGATTAATGGGTTAAAGGTTAGTGCTGTTTGTATCATTGAGAAAAGTTTTTGTTTTTAATGAAGCGTTGGTGATAAAATCTAAAAAATGCGCAAAGGCATTTTTTACAATCCAATAATAAAGGGCTTGCGAAAAGCGGGCGGTAACTTTTTAAAGCGGTCTTTTGGGGGATTTAGTTGGGGTTTTTAGGGGAGAATGATTTCAAAATAGCCCCTATCCCCTTAAGAAAATGAATTTTAAAATAAAACTATTAAATAAAGTTTAAAAAAATTTAAAAATTAAAAACAATGTTTTTATTGCCAACATTCAATGAAAACAAAACCTAAAAATTTTGCAAAATCTCTCTGTTGCCTTTGGCGTTTCTTGGGGATAAAAAGCCTTGAGCTTCTAATTCGTCAGTAATGGTGGCGGCTTGGTTGTAGCCGATTTTTAATTGCCGTTGTAAAAAACTCGTAGAAGTGATCTTTTTTTCTAAAATCACCGCCTTAGCCCTTTCTAGAATGTCATCGCCTTGATAGTTAGGGGTGTCTAAAGGCATGCGCGATTCTTCTAGCAAGAAATCTTTATCGTATTGTACTTCTTTTTGGGCTTTAATAAAATCCACGATTTTTTTGATTTCATCTTCAGTGGCAAAGGGGGCATGCAAGCGCACTAACCCGTTTGTTCCTGGGGGGGTAAAGAGCATATCGCCCCTTCCTAGCAAGCTTTGCGCCCCATCGGTGTCTAAAATCACTTTAGAATCAATCTTAGTGCCTACCCTAAAACTCACCCTTGAAGGCAAATTGGTTTTAATCAAGCCGGTTACGACATCCACGCTTGGGCGTTGGGTCGCTACAATGAGGTGCAAGCCGCTCGCTCGCCCCATTTGAGCGATCCTAGCGATAGGAAACTCCGCTTCTTTGCCTCCTGTCATCATCAAATCTGCTAATTCATCAATCACCACAATCAAATAGGGGAACGCTTCAACGCCGTTATTTTCCGCCTGCTCGTTATAAGAATCAATGGTTTTAACCTTGTATTCGCTCATTAAAGAATATCGGCGTTCCATTTCTTTAGCCACGCTTTGCAAAGCCCCGATAGCTTTTTTAGGGTCGGTGATAATGGGCGTGAGTAAATGAGGGATGTCCGCATAAATGCTAAATTCCACCATTTTGGGATCTATCATCACTAATTTGAGTTGATCAGGGGGGTTTTTATAAAGTAAGGATAAAATCATCGCATTCACGCCCACGCTCTTACCGCTCCCTGTCGTGCCAGCGATGAGCAAGTGGGGGAGCTTTTTTAAATCCGTGATGAAAGGGTTACCCACAATGTCTTTGCCTAAAGCTAGAGTTAGAGGCGAGCTGGATTTTTGAAACAATTCGCTCTCTAGAATTTCTCTTAAATAAATAATCTGGCTTTGGCTGTTAGGGATCTCAATACCGACAACATCCTTACCCTTGATAGGGGCTTGAATGCGGATGGATTCAGCGCATAAAGTCATCGCTAAATCATCGCTCAAGCCTAAAATGCGGCTCACCTTAACGCTAGGGGCTGGGCGGAATTCAAAAGTGGTTACAATAGGGCCTGAATAAGTGCGGATAATATCGCCATCAATTTTAAAGGTGCGCAGCTTGCTCAATAAATCCTGGATTTTTTGGTCAATCTCGTTTTCGTCTAAAGAAGTGTCCTTCAAACAAACCGCATTCAATAATTGCGTTGTGGGAAGCTCATAATCTTTGGGTTTTTGCACTTCGCCATAATCCAACCCGTCTAATATCTCTTTATTTTCGCTCAATTCTTTAACCATAACGGGTTTTTTAGCACTGGTGGGGGTTATTGGGCTAAAACTTGGGGCGTTTTGCGTTTCTTTTTCTTCTTCTTTGAGATTTTCTTTTTCTTCTATATTTTCTTTTTGATTTTCTTTTTGTGGGTTTTCTTGTGGGCTTCCTTGTAAAGCATCTTCTTTTATGGGGTAGTTAGGGGTTTTGTGGTTTTCTGTTTTGTTGTCATTTTCTGTGTTGGGTGCGGATATGGGCATGATAGGTTTGAGTGTGGTGGGCGTTTCTTTTTTTAGCGTGGGTTCTCTTTCTTTGGTTTCTTGTTGGGGTTCTAAAGTGGGGTTAGTGGGGTTAGTCAAATCATCAAATCGGTTTTTTTTAGGGTAAATGGTGTAATGGGTAGGGGGGTGGGAGGAAATTTGGACTAAGCCTTCTTGCGGCTCTGAATTATTTAAAGTCGTGTTATAGGGGGTAGGGATCGCTAGAAACGATTCTTCGTTGGGGGTTTTGTGGTTTTCATCAATGGGGTTTTCTTTGAGGTTTTCTTTTTCGTTGTTGGTTTCTTTTTTTTGAAGATCTGATAAGGTGTTTTCAAAACCCTCTTTTTTCAGGCTAAAATTAGGGCTAAAGGCTTGTAAGCATTGTTTGTAAATCTCTTTTAAAAGGCTTTGTGTCTTGTTTATATAAGGGTAAAAAACGCTTTTAGGGGGCAATTTGAATAAAATCAAATAAGAAATAACTACCATAAGCATTATCAGTGCATAAAGCCCAAAGTCCCCTATAAAAGGGTGTAAAAACAAACGCGCGCTGTTGCCGATTTCCCCTTGATTTAATAGGCTAGATTGCAAAAAGAGCAAAGATAAAATGCCCAATAGATGCCCTAAAGTTTTTTCTAAAACGATTTCTGTAAAAGGGTTTTTAGCCTTGTATAAAAGGAATAAAACCCACGCCAAATAGGGTAAATTAATCAATGAAAGATACCCAAAATATTTTTTATTGAGTGCGGCAAACCACACCCCAAAACGCCCCACTAACCCACTATTACCCAGCCATGAAGATAGGGTTAAAAACGCTAATAAAACCCCTATGATTAAAACCAAGTAAAGTTTTTTAGATTTCATCGGTTGCACATGTCTTTAAAAGAGCAATACTCACAATCTTTAACCTCTAAAGTTTTTTCAAAATCAATTTCTTGCTTGAGTTTGGGGATAAGAGAAAATTCCAAATGATCCATTTTAGCCTGCAAAGTAAGCTCGTCTTCTTCTAGCAACTCGCCCTTCCTCAAATCATAAAAAAAGGCTTTTATAGGCTCTTTGTAGCCTAAGTTTTTAAGAGCGCACGCGTAGATGGCCATTTGATAATCGGTTCTGATTTGAGCGATTTCTATGGGGCTTAAGCCTTCTCTTTGTGTTTTACTCATGTTGTCTAATTTCAAATCGCTTTTGAATTTGTAATCTAATAAAATAATCTTATTATCAGCCGTTTTGTCAATCCTGTCTATACGCCCTTTAAAAATAACGCCTTGAATGGTTGTTTCAAAGCTTTTTTCAAGATCAAGGATTTTGATTTTTGCGTTAAAGCGTTCTTTTTCTTTAAGATAAAAAGCCTGGATTTTTTTGAGCGCTACAAGAGTGTCTAAACGCTCTTTAGGGGTAATGTTTTCTCTTGTTTCTAAGAGCCAAATGAGTCTCTCTTCTAATGCATAGGGGTTTTTGTCTTTTTCATAAGCTTCTTTTAAAAGTTCATGGAGCAAACTGCCCACAGCACTATTATTTTCATCTTTAGGGCTTTCTTTGAATCGCTTAATGTAATGGTAGTAAAAACGGCGCTTGCAAGTTAAAAAAGCGTTTAATGAGCTAGCGCTAAAGCTAAAATCTTTAGGGATAGCGGCTTTGATTTCTTCTTCTTGGTAGTCTTTTAAAGGAGTTGGTGCAAAAAGCGTGTAAGCGTCTTTGATAGGCTCTGTGTGTAAATCCAATTCTAAAAGCATGTTAGAGGCTTTTGAAGTTTCACTCTCTATATAAGAAAGCACCATTTCTTTAGAGTTTTTAAAGAGCTGGTAGTAATAATGTTTTTGCAAATTTTTCTTATCCAATAAAGTGGGGAGGTTGAGCGATTTTCTTAAAGCAGAGTTTAAAAACAAATCGCAATCTTTAAGGCTTGGCACGCAAGTTTCATTAAAATCCACGATAACCACTTTATCAAATTGCATGCCCCTTGTCTCTAAAGTGTCCATGACTCGTATTTTGCCCCCACTAGAATCGTCTAAGCGGAAGTTGGCTTCAAATTCTTGCAAATACAAATGCAATAAATCTTTAAGGCTGTAGTTTTTAAGCGTGTCTTTTAAAAGATGATACTGGTGCATGATTTGAGAATGTGCTTCTTTTAATGGCACTTTTTCTTTAGAGCTTTGTTGTTCTAAAAGCGCAAGGGTAATATTTTCTAAATCTAATAGAGCAGATCCGCTTAAATTACAATCGCTTGTTTGTAAATCTTCTAAGATTTTGACAAGCTCTGTATAATAAGGGCTGTTTTTAGCCCCTAAGCCCATCGCAAAATTCAAATTGTTGTTTTTGTCTAAGAGTTTTAAAAAAGGCAAAAAATCCGCATTAGGCGTGATGATCGCCATTTTATTAGGATCGTTATCTTTTTGCAAATATTCTTCTATGGTTTGTAAAACTAAAGCGCCTTGTTTTAAATAGCTGGAGTTGGCATAAAGCTTTGGCTCTATTTTTTGATCATTAAAAGTTTGAGAAAGGATCTTTTGGGTTTTAAAATCAATGGAATAATCGCAATCTGTCTCTAATTTGAGATTCAAAAATTCCAAAAATTTTTGGTTGTATTTATCGCAAGATAGGTGTAAAGTGATAGGCACTAATTCGGCCACTTCTAATAAGCATTGCCTTTCAAAAACGCTCATAAAGCCGTCTAAATACCATTCAATGGAGGAAAAATGTTCAAAAAATTCTTTTAAAATCGTGGGCTTTTCTTGCATGATTTTGTCATAAAAGCCTAATTCCTCTAGCTTTTTAACATAGCGATCATAAATCATTTCTAAGACTTCTAAATGCTTTTCATAATCCAAGTAAATGTCTTTAAAAGAAAGTTCATTGAGCTTGATACAAGCAGAACTTAACTCATCAAACAAATCAAACAAAAAGGAGGTGCTTTCCAAATACCCTAAAAAGCTGTTTTCAAAAAGTAAAAGCCCTTCAAGAATGGATTTTTTTTCTTTAGCGATGGCTTTAATGGTGTCTATCATTAAAATTTGGCGTGTGCTTTTAGGGATTTTCTTTTTATTGGGGATGTAAAAAGCCTGTTCAAAAAAACTCCCCATGCTCATTGCGTTAGGCAAAAACCCTTCGCCTTGCTCTAAATAGAAATGTTTTAAACGCCTGGTGGAGCTAAAAACAAATAGGGGGGGTTTTTCTAAAAAAAGTTTTTCTAAGTTCATGCGTTGAGCAACCTTTTAGCTTGAGCGGTGATGTTTTCAACGCTGAAGCCGAATTTTTCAAAGAGTTTATCGCCCTTTGCTGAACTCCCAAAAGAATCCATGCCAATGATTTTATCCGCAAAACGATACCACTCTATCGCGCGACTCGCTTCAATCACTAAAACCTTACCCTTAAAGAGTTCTTTAAGATAGCTTTCATCTTGCTCTATCAACAAATCAAAGCAAGGCGCGCTCACCACTTGAGTGGGGATATTCTCTCGCTCTAACATTTTAGCGCTCTCTAAAGCCAAAGAGACTTCGCTCCCGCTCGCAACGAGCGTGATAATGGGATCTTTAGAGTGGTGTTTAACATACGCCCCTTTTAAAACCTGCTCTTTAGAAACCTCATCAAGCACGGGCAAATTCTGGCGCGATAAAATAAGAGCGCTAGGAGCGTTCAAACTTAACGCTACTTGCATGCAAGCCGTATTTTCAAAAGCATCGCTAGGCCTGAAAGCATAGAAGTTGGGCAAAGTGCGTAAATGGCTCAATTGTTCTATGGGCTGGTGCGTCGCTCCGTCTTCGCCCACGCCAATGCTGTCATGCGTGAAGATAAAAAGGGCTTTTAATTTCATTAAAGCGCTCAAACGAATGCTGGGCATTAAATAATCGCTAAACACAAAAAAGGTCGCGCAAAAAGGCACAAACAAGCCATACGCCGCTAAAGCGTTAGTGATAGCCCCCATGGCATGCTCTCTGATCCCAAAATGCAAGTTTTGCCCTAAAGGGAAATCGCCAGAATGTTTTAAATGCGTGTTATTAGAGGGGGCTAAATCCGCACTTCCCCCTAAAAAGCCCTCGCATTCTTTGGCGATAGCGTTTAAAATCATGCCGTTACTCACTCTCGTGGCTAGAGATTCGCCTTTTTTAAAGGTGGGGTAATGGATGGCGTTAAAATCAAAATTCTTTAACGCATGGATCTTTTCTTTTGTTTTAGGGCTTAAGGACTTTTCCCATAAGGCTTCTAAGCTAACGCCCCTAACTTTCACTTCTTCAAAATGCATTTTGTTTTTTGGGCTAATTATAAAGCTTTCATTAGGATTGATTTGAGCGTTTTCTTTGGATTGTTTCAACACTTCTTTATTTAAAGGCGAGCCATGCGTTTTTTCACTCCCCTCTAAGCCAATAGCCCCCTTACCAATGATCGTATGAGCGATTAAAAGCGTGGGTTTAGGGGATTTTTTGGCTTCTTCTAAAGCGTTGTGAATTGCTTGATAGTCATGCCCATCGCATTCTAGCACTTCCCAATTTTGCGCCACAAACCGCATTTTAACCTGTTCGCTAAAACTAATATTAATAGCGCCTTCAATGCTTATCTGATTACTATCATAAATCACAATGAGGTTATCAAGGCGAAGGTGCCCGGCTAAAGAAGCGCTCTCATAGCTAATGCCTTCTTGCAAATCCCCATCCCCACACAAGCAATAGACTTTATGAGAAATCACTTCTTTATCTAAAAGGGTTTGAGCGTATTGACTCGCCATGCTAAAGCCCACAGCGTTAGCAAAACCTTGCCCCAAAGGGCCTGTGGTGATTTCAATGCCTTCGGTGTGGTGCAATTCGGGGTGTCCTGGGGTTTTAGAGTGTAATTGCCTGAAACGCTTTAAATCTTCTAAACTCAAATCAAAGCCCCACAAATGCAACAAACTATACGCCAACGCGCTCGCATGCCCTCCGCTAAAAACCAACCTGTCCCTATTGAGCCATTTAGGGTTGGTGGGGTTAAGGTTTAGGTGCAAGCTTAAAACCACCATCACATCGGCTAATCCCAAGCACACGCCCGGATGCCCGCTATTAGCCTTATCTATCATGTCCGCGCATAAAAAACGAAGCGTGTTCGCCATGCTTTTTAATCGTTCTAAATCAGCGTTACTCAATCGCATCAAATTTTTCCATTTTTAAGGTTTTTAAGAGCCATTTTAACACAAATTATCTCAAAATCTCTTTGGCTCTTAAGATGTCTTGTTGGATCTGATTTTTAAGCTCTTTTAAAGAAGAAAAACGCATGTTGTCTCGTATTTTTTGAACCCAACGCAAAGCGATTTCTTTGGGCGGATTTTCTATGATAGTGTCAATTGCATGGCATTCTATGGCGAAATTGTGATCCGTGCTTAAGCGATTGCCTATAAAACTCACGCTTTTTTGATAAATCTGATCTTTTATTTCCACTAAACTCGCATACACCCCAAAGCTAGGGAGGATAAAATCTTTAGTTTTGATATTTAAAGTGGGCGCTAATTCTTTATGCCCTAAACCTTGATCGCTAATGACTTCCCCACACACTTCATAAGGCCTGCCTAAAAGCTTGTTAGCTAAAAGCAAGTCGCCATGACTTAGGGCTAGTTTGATCATCTTAGAATGCACGCTAATGTTTTGGACTTTCACTTCAGGCACAATAATGGTTTTTTCAAAACGCTCTTTTAAAAATAAAGCGTCATTTTGCCTCCCATGCCCAAACCTGAAATCATAGCCCACGACTAGGCGTTCTAAATGGGGGAATTTCTTTTTTAAAAGCTCTAAAAATTCTAAAGCATTCAATTGTGAAATCTCTTCTAAATACACAAAAAATAAAGGCATCTTAACGAGTTTGGCGCGGTATTTTAAGGGGGTTAAATAGCCTTTAGTGTAATGTTTTTTTTCTATGATTAAAAGGGCTTTAGGATCTTTTAATTCCTTAAAAAGGGCTTGATGCCCTAGATGCAAGCCATCAAATTTACCGATAGCTAAGCTTTTAATCTCAGGCTCGCTTGAAATGGATAAAAAATTCAACATTCCCGTTTTTCCCTTTCACTAAGCTTTCTTGGATCTTTAAGATTTGAAAATCCTTTGTTTTTAAATGGTTTTTAAAGTTTTCTAAAGCGTTCAAAATGGCTTCCTTATCCATTATCACCCCCTTTTTATTGCGTTTTATTTTTCTGCCCACTTCAAATTGCGGTTTGAAAAGCGCTAAAAATTCACCGCTTAAAGGCAAAATCGCTTCCAAAATACAATATAAAGAAATAAAGCTCACATCACAAAGCGCTAAATCAATTTTTTCTGGCGTTTTAAACCCTCTAATATCGCATTCTTCATAACATTCTATGCGTGTATCGTTTCTCAAACTTTCATCTAATTGCATTTTCCCCACATCCACGCAAAGCACTTTTTTAGCCCCTTTTAAAAGAGCCACTTGACTAAAGCCCCCCTTACTCGCTCCCACGTCTAAAACGACCTTTTCTTTAAAATCTATAAAGTGATTTTCTAAAAAAGCCCCTAATTTTTCCCCAGCCCTGCTAACGAATAGATTGGGAGCGATGAGTTCAATTTGATCACCCTCTTTAACGATAAAAGAGGGTTTAGAAACCACTATTTTATTGACTAAAACCTGATTTTTTAAAACCAACGCTTTAGCTTTTTCTCTGCTATTTGCTAAATGCTGGTTGAATAGGGCGTAATCTAAGCGCATTAAAATTGAGGCAAGGGGACTTGGTAAGCGAAATTAAAAACAATTTTGCCTAAACTATAGGCATCAAGCTCTAGTTTGGCTTCTTGCACCGCTAAATAATCCAATTTGTCAAAAGCGAGCAAAAAGGCTCGGCTCCACCTGTTCGTGGTTTCTAAAATGCCATCAAATTCATCTTTTGTGATTTCTCGCACCCATAAAGGCTCTGAGCCTATAGGTTTTGTGCCAAAAAGTTCATAAGAAATATAGCCATCATCTATCCAGTCGTTATTTTGCGTGAAAATCTCCACTAAAAAATACTCATGGTCATAGTAAG
This sequence comes from Helicobacter pylori, assembly GCF_001998165.1. Lineage (GTDB taxonomy): Bacteria > Campylobacterota > Campylobacteria > Campylobacterales > Helicobacteraceae > Helicobacter > Helicobacter pylori_DL. The sequence continues at coordinate 45,186 of NZ_MTWR01000023.1, forward strand.
TGCCGCTATCCACATCGTTTAAATGCGTAGCGATAGCCGTGATGATAGGCACATTATTTTGGGTGATTTCGCCTTTCCTGCTGGCTTGGATCTTTTTTTCTAACACTAAGTCTAGCGTGTAAGTGTCTTCATTAAAATTGCTCACACACCCCAAACAAAAGAATAAAAACACCAGAAGTGTTGAGAGATTTTTCAAGCCCATTCCTTGCTAAAACCCATGCCATTTTTAGCTAAAATAAAACCGATATTATAACTAAAAGGGGGTTTTATGCCAAAAAAATGCCGACACTTGCTCCAAACCAGCGATTTAAGCCTAGATGAAATCAAGCTTTTATTGAACAAAGCGAGCGTTTATGTGAACGATTTTAACGCCGTATCTTTAGAGACAAAAGAAAAAATGCACAATAAAATCATCGTGGCGTTGTTTTTTGAAAATTCCACCAGAACGGTGTCTAGTTTTGAAATCGCAAGCTTGAGATTAGGGGCAAAAATAGTGAAATTAAACATGCAAACGAGCTCCACTTCAAAGGGTGAAACCCTAATAGACACTTTTAAAAATATCCATGCCATGCAGCCTGACGCTATCATCACACGGCATGCTTTTTCAAGCGTGCCTTTTAAATTAGCCGAATTTTCACAATGCCCCTTGATTAACGCAGGAAGCGGCACAAGCGCTCATCCTACCCAAGCGTTATTAGATTTGCTCACCCTTTATCGGCATTTTGGCAGTTTAGAAAATCTAAAAGGGAAGAAAATCGCTTTCATAGGCGATGTGAAAAATTCCAGAGTGGCTAATAGTAACATTAAATTGCTCCAACGGCTAGGGCTTGAGATCATGCTGTGCGCTCCAAGCTCCATGCTCCCTACCACTCCTTTAAAAACGACGCACAACATTGAAGAAGCGATAGCATTTGCAGATATTTTAATGAGTTTGAGGACCCAAACCGAACGGCACAACGCACCCATTTTTGCGAGCCTGAAAGATTATGGCAACGCTTATTGCATCACCCAACAACGCCTAGAGGCTCACGCTAAAAATAAAGAGGTCATTATTTTACACCCAGGCCCGGTGCATAGGGATATTGATATAGAAAGCGCGGTGTTAGAAGACAAGCGATCTAAAGTCTTAGAGCAAGTCAAAAATGGCGTGGCAATGCGCATGGCGGTGTTGGAATTTTTGCTATTAGATTGATTGTCAAACTTAAAAATGCTTTTTGGCATTTTTTAAAAAATGGGTTTGGTTGTAAAACGGCACAAAAACCCCACTTTGATTAAATTTTGATTTACTTTATCTCATTTTATGATGAAATTAAAAAAATTTCATTATAATCTAAAATAGTTGAGTTAATTAAAAGTAAATAAATAGCTTGATTATACTTCTTTGTTTTTAGATCAGTTAAGAATTGTAGTCTTTAGATGTATTGGCTATTAAAAGGAAAAAAATGAAAAATAGCGCGCCTTTAAAGAATAAAGTTTTTTGCGGGTTATATGTTTTAAGTTTGAGCGCTTCTTTGCAAGCGTTTGATTATAAAATTGAAGTTTTAGCGGAGTCCTTTTCTAAAGTTGGCTTTAATAAAAAAAAGATTGACATAGCTAGGGGGATTTATCCTACAGAGACTTTTGTAACCGCTGTAGGGCAGGGCAATATCTATGCGGATTTTTTATCTAAAAGCCTTAAAGATCAAGGGCATGTTTTAGAGGGAAAAGTCGGCGGCACGCTAGGAGGGGTCGCTTATGATGATACCAAATTCAATCAAGGCGGATCGGTTATTTATAACTACATCGGTTATTGGGATGGCTATTTAGGGGGTAAAAGAGCCTTGCTTGATGGCACGAGTATCCATGAGTGCGCGCTTGGATCTGATGGCAAAGTGATTGATTCCATAGCATGCGGGAACGCTAGGGCCAATAAGATCCGCCGTAATTATTTGATGAATAACGCTTTTTTAGAATACCGATATAAGGATATATTTGCGGCTAAAGGGGGGCGTTATCAATCCAACGCTCCTTATATGAGCGGCTATACGCAAGGTTTTGAAATCAGCGCTAAAGTCAAGGACAAAAATGAAGCAAGCCACAAATTATGGTGGTTTAGCTCATGGGGTAGGGCGTTCGCTTATGGGGAGCATCTAACTAA
>NZ_MTWR01000195.1:0-243 GCF_001998165.1 Helicobacter pylori
AAAAAGAAATGTTAGAATGCATGAAAGATGGTTTAAACGTTTCTAAAGCGTTGAGCGTTTTAGAAAGCATGCTTTCTTCTACGAATGAAAAACTGGATCAAAACCCTAAAAACAAGGCGTTGAAGGGCGAAATTTTAGAGAATTTGAAATTCATAGAAGAACTGCTTGGCATCGGGTTTAAAGACCCTAGCGCGTATTTCCAGTTAGGCGTGAGCGAGAGCGAAAAACAAGAAATTGAAAAAA
>NZ_MTWR01000196.1:0-251 GCF_001998165.1 Helicobacter pylori
AAGGCTTTTTTGAAAGCCACCAACAATATGTGGATTTCCAATTGATCATCAAAGGCGTCGAGGGGGCTAAGGTGGCAGATATAAATAGGGCTGTCATTAAAACCCCTTACGATGAAAAAAGAGATTTGATCGTTTATGAGCCGGTTAGTGAAGCTTCTTTTTTGCGTTTACATGCGGGCATGCTGGCTATTTTTTTTGAAAGCGATGCGCATGCGTTGAGGTTTTCAAGCTGTTGTTTTAGAATCTTGGTG
>NZ_MTWR01000197.1:0-251 GCF_001998165.1 Helicobacter pylori
GCTATAAAGATGAAAAAACAGCCCTAAAAAACGCCATTAGGGTTTATAAAGAAACCCAAGCGAGCGCGATCAAATTAGAGGGCGGAAAAGAAAAAGCGAAACTGGTTAAAACGCTCACTAATGAGGGGGTTATTGTGGAAGGGCATATTGGCTTAATGCCTCAACTCGTGCGTCTTGATGGAGGCTATAAGTTTAAGGGCAAAAATGAAGAGCAACAAAAAAAGCTTTTAGAAGCGGCCTGGGGTTTAGAA
>NZ_MTWR01000198.1:0-223 GCF_001998165.1 Helicobacter pylori
TTAAAAAGATTGGCTCTACAGATGCTCTTTATGGCTTTGATTATAGAAGCGCGGCGGTTTTAAATGGAATTGGCGAGCCAAGCCCTGATATTAATCCAGGCGTGGTTAAAGCAGATGGCGAGATTTGGGCCGGGGCTCAAGGCCTTATGTTTGGTTATGCTGGCAAAGGGACTGAAACGCTCATGCCTTTTCCCATTCATTTTACGCCCAAGCTCCCTTTCGC
>NZ_MTWR01000199.1:0-327 GCF_001998165.1 Helicobacter pylori
GCTTTTAGGGCTTTGGATGCCTTTAATGGGCGTGATTGGGGGCTTGCTTGTCGCTGGAATGACGATCACGACTCTATCCTTTTTATTCACAACGCCAGAAGTGTTTGTCAATCAGCATTTCCCATGGCTTTCTGGGGCTGGAAGGTTAGTGGTTAAAGACTTGGCGTTATTTGCTGGAGGCTTGTTTGTGGCAGGGGTTGATGCGAAAAGCTATTTGGAGGGGAAAGGGGTTTGCTTGATGGATCGCTCATCGGTAGGGGTTAAAAATAAAAGCTTTAGTGGGGGGTGCTCTTAAAGAGGGGATAACTTAAAGAAGGCTTAAAGCCT
>NZ_MTWR01000200.1:0-322 GCF_001998165.1 Helicobacter pylori
TGCGTGATGCCAAAAAAATTCGCCGCACCCACTTCTTCAATTTTAGTGTGCGTGGCAGGATCTAAATAAATGCAATCATCATAGCCTTGCTCTATGGCCATTTTATGGGCCAACAGGCTTGCAGCATAATTCCCCCCCACTTTCACCCCACCGGTGCCTTTAGGTGCGGCCCTATCAAAAATCGTAGTGATAAACCTAGCCCCTCCTTTTTCTATACCCCCTTTAAAATACGCCCCCACAGGCGCGCAAAACACGATAAAAAGGTATTCACTGGCCGGCTTCACCCCCAAATTATCCCCCACGCCTATGACAAAAGGGCGCA
>NZ_MTWR01000201.1:0-303 GCF_001998165.1 Helicobacter pylori
AATCCCTTGTAAAAGCGTTAAATTTCAAAAAACAAACAAACAACCCCCTTAAACTGTATAATAAAGGCGCTATAAACTAAAAAGAGATAACCATGAGAAAACTATTCATCCCACTTTTATTATTCAGCGCTTTAGAAGCGAACTGATCTTAACGTTTTTTTCAATTTCTATGGTTTGAAATTCAGGCCCTATACCGTAAGTGGCTTTCACTTCCCATTCAAACAAGCCCTTATTGCTGCTCGCCCCGCTATAAGGGGGGTAACCGGTGTCGATAAGGTTGTTTCCATGTTTTTTAATTTCTTG
>NZ_MTWR01000202.1:0-362 GCF_001998165.1 Helicobacter pylori
TTTAGTAAAACGGTTTCTTCACTCACTTGGGGGAGTTTAAAACTTTTGAGCGTTTTTAAAGTGAATGCCTTATTTTTATGCGTGCGGTTGGAAATGTAAAAAATCTTAACGCCCTTAGAATTAGCGTATTCTAAAAAGTCTAGCGCTCCAGGAATGAGCGGAGTTCGCCTTCAAAATCCTTTTTTAAATATTCCTCTAAATCGCTGTAGAATTTTTTGTGTTTTCGTGGGTCATGTGCCTTCTTTTTTAACGCATTTTTTATAGAAATCTTTGATGCGTTTATCTTCGTTTAAAAAAAGCAAATCCTTACAATCAAAGAGGAAAAATTCATGCGCGTTGCAAAAAAGGGAATGTTTTAGGGA
>NZ_MTWR01000203.1:0-251 GCF_001998165.1 Helicobacter pylori
AATCAAGGTCGTAACCAACAGCAACGATGTTTTAAGGGAGTTTATAGAGACATGGCGTTACAAAGGCGTTTCCAACCCATTTTACTCAATGAGCCTAGCATCAATGAAGCTTTACAGATTTTAAGGGGGTTGAAAGAAACTTTAGAAACGCACCATAATATCACCATCAATGACTCCGCGCTCGTAGCGAGGGCTAAACTCTCAAGCCGTTCTTTCACCGATAGGTTTTTCCCGGATAAAGCGTTTGATTT
>NZ_MTWR01000024.1:0-9337 GCF_001998165.1 Helicobacter pylori
TTCTATCGCTTATTTAGAGCTAGACCCTAGAGATTTTAACGTTGCAGAAGAATGGCAAAAAGAAAATCTAAAAATACGCTCTAAAGCTCAAGCTAAAATGCTTGAAATGAGGAGTTTAAAACCAGACCCACAAGCCCACCTTTCAACCTCTCAAAGCCTTTTGTTCCTTCAAAAAATATTTGCTGATGTTAGTAAAGAAATAGAAGCAGCGGCTAATACTGAAAAAAAAGCAGAAAAAGCGGGTTATGGTTATAGTAAAGGGATGTAGCGATTAAAATATTACACCAAGTTTTTAATGATCTGTCGGCTTTTGATTTTTTATGGTGGCGTTATTTGGTAATAAAAGAGAACCTTTTTAAAAGCTTAAGCTCCCTAAAGTAAGGTAAAACTTACAAATGGAGGTTAAAACGCGCAATAAAACTCCAAAGAGCCGACTTTTTTAATCGTAATTTGCTTATGGTTTAACAAAGTTTCTAAGTGTTTAAAAGTGTTAGAATCTAAGATTAGGGGGGCTTCTTCTGCGCTTAAAGGGCGCCTGGAAATTAAAGCGAGCAATTCGTCTATACCGCAAGAAATCAATTTTTTGGCTTGAGCAGTGGATCGTTTAGGCAAACTCACGCAAAGCCCTTCAAAAAACAAAGAGCATTTCAATAATTCATCTTCGCTTAATTTTGGGGCTTTAAAGCTTGAGGGCCTGTCTATGGTGCTTAAATCCACTCTAGCGGTATTGATTTTTTTTAAAAAGTCAGCGATGAGTTTTAAGTTGTTCGCGCTATCATTCACGCCTTTAATCAACAACACTTCAGCCACCAGTTGCCCTTGATAGATTTGAGAAAAGCGCAAAATCCCCTCTAAAATCTTGTCAATGTCTTTAGAATAGGGCTTATCCACTCTTTCAAAGGCCTTCAAATCAATAGCGTCTAAAGAAAATTTAACGATGTCAAATTCCTTTAAGGCTTGTTGGACTTTTGGCTCATAAAAGAGTGAGCCGTTGCTTAAAATCAAAGTTTTAACGCCCTTTAAAAAAGGCTTGATGCTTTGGATAAGCTCTAATAAATGAGGGTATAGCGTGGGTTCGCCATTAGCGGTAATGGTTAAAACATCAATGGGGGTAGCAAGGTTGTTTAGGGCGTTTTGAATGGCGTTAATCAAGGTTTCCACTTTGATCACTTCTTCCATGCGTTCAATGGGCTTGGCTTTACCCAACTCGCAATAAATGCAATTGTAATTGCATTGTTTTTTAGAGGGCGATAGATCCACGCCCAAAGACTTCCCAAAACGCCTGGATAAAACAGGCCCAAAAACGACAGGCGGATTTTCTTTAGCCATTCTCTTCCTCTAAAAACACGCGTTCTTTGCATTTGATGCATTCATGCGCCTTTTTTTTGCGATACATTCTTTCACTCATCAAATAATGGCATTTCTCGCAACGCTTGTTGATGGGCTTATGGTTGGATAAAAAATTGCATTTAGGGTAGTTGTTACAGCCATAAAACGAGCCTTTCTTACTCCTTTTTAAGGCAATATCCCCTCCGCATTCTGGGCATTTCACGCCTTCTATTGTTTCTTTGGCGTTAGGGGTGTTTTTTAACGATTTGGTGTTTTTGCATTCAGGGTAGTTATTACAAGCTAAAAACGCCCCGTTTCTGCTGAATTTTTGCACCATTTCCCCTCCGCATTTTTCGCACAATTCTTGCTTGGCTTCATTATTAGCGGTTTCAGTTTGTTTGATGTATTTGCATTTAGGGTAATTGTTGCAAGCGATAAACTCCCCATAACGGCTATTCTTTTTGACTAATTCCCCTCCGCATTTAGGGCATGATTGGCCGGTTTTTTCATGCACTTTTTGAGAGATGATATTTTTTTTCCCAGCTTCAATTTTATCCATAAAGGGGTAGTAAAAATCCTTTAAGACTTGTTGGTAGTCGGCTTTATTTTGAGCGATATTGTCTAATTCCTCTTCTAAAGAAGCGCTGAATTTGGAATCCACGATTTCTTCAAAATGCTTTTCTAAAATTTCTATCACTTTAAAAGCGCTCTCTAAAGCGCTGATCTGCTTTTTTTCTACCTTAATATAGTCTCTGTTTTGTAAAAGAGAAATCGTTGGGGCGTAAGTGCTGGGTCTGCCTATGCCTAAACTTTCTAAAACTTTAATCAAACTCGCTTCTGAATAGCGTGTTGGGGGTTCTGTAACATGGGCGTTGCTCTCTAGTTTTTCTAATTTAATGGGGTCATTTTCTTTTAAATTAGGGAGCAATTTGTCCTTATCGTCATTGCCTAAAATTTTATAATAGCCATCAAAAAGGAGTTTTCTCCCACTCGCTTTAAACTCGCCTTTTTCGCAAGCCACAACCACGCTTTGGCTTTCAAAAAGAGCGTCTTGCATTTGAGAAGCTAAGAAGCGTTTATAAATTAAAGCATAGAGCTTTAATTCTTCAGGCTTAAGGTAGTCTTTTAAAGCGTTTGGCTCTAAAATAATAGAAGTGGGCCTGATCGCTTCATGGGCTTCTTGGGCGTTTTTACTCTTGCTGGAATAGACTTTGGCTTTAGGGGGTAAGTAGTCTTTGCCATAGTCTTTTAAAATCTTATTCCTCGCTTCTTCTAAAGCTTCTTTAGCGATGTTCAAGCTATCGGTCCTCATGTAAGTGATCACCCCCATAACCCCTTGCGGGGTGGCTACGCCTTCATACAATTTTTGAGCGATGCTCATGGTTTTTGTGGGCGAAAAGCCTAAAAGACTGGAAGCGCTTTGCTGTAAAGTAGAAGTCATGAAAGGGGGCGGTGTGGGGGATTTTTTAGATTTTTTAATAATACTAGAAATAGTGTAGCTTTCTTTTTCTAATTCGTTTTTAATCTCTTGAGCTTTTTTTCCATCAATAAGCTCTTGGGCTTTGAGTTTGTTGCCCTTATAGCTAATGAGTTGCGCTTCTAAATGCGACTCAAAATAAGCGTCTAGCGTGAAGTAGGTTAAAGGCTTAAAGGCTTTAATCTCCCTCTCCCTATCAATCACAAGCTTTAAAGCCGCGCTTTGCACTCGCCCAGCGCTCAAACCTTTAGTGATTTTTGATGAAATCAACGAGCTTAATTTAAAGCCTACGATCCGATCTAAAAAGCGTCTGGCTTGTTGGGCATTGACCTTAGACATGTCAATTTTTCGTGGGGTTTTTAGAGCGTTTAAAATCGCATTTTGCGTGATCTCATGAAAAACAATCCTAGGATAGCTCTCCAATTTCCCCCCAATCAAACATGCCACATGATAGCCTATCGCTTCCCCTTCTCGGTCTTCATCGGTAGCGATATAGGTGGTAGATGCCTTTTTAGAAAGCTCTATGATCTGTTTGACAAGCTCTTTATGGTCTTTATCCACAACATAATTAGGAGTAAAGCCGGTTTCATCAATCTTAATGCCTAAAGCGAATTTGGATAAATCTCTAACATGCCCTTTAGAGGCGATGACTTCGTAATTTTTATCCAAAAAATTTTTAATGGTTTTGGCTTTTGCGGGGGATTCTACAATAATAAGGTGCTTCATGGAACGCCTTTAATGAAATGTTTATACCTATTAATGAATGATTGTAGCATAGAATTTTGACTAAACGCCCTATTAAACCATAAAAACCATAACAGCGCTAAAAATCAAAGAGTTGGAACACCCTTTGCTTGACTAACAGCAAATATCTATGCAAAGGATGCAAACATGAGTTTTAGGATAAATACCAATATCGCCGCTTTAACTTCTCATGCGGTAGGGGTTCAAAACAACAGAGACCTTTCAAGCTCGCTTGAAAAGTTAAGCTCAGGGCTTAGGATCAATAAAGCCGCTGACGATTCTAGTGGGATGGCGATCGCTGATAGCTTAAGGAGTCAAAGCGCGAATTTGGGTCAAGCGATCCGCAACGCTAATGACGCTATTGGTATGGTTCAAACCGCTGATAAAGCGATGGATGAGCAAATCAAAATCTTAGACACCATTAAAACCAAAGCCGTTCAAGCCGCTCAAGACGGGCAAACTTTAGAAAGCCGAAGAGCGCTCCAGAGCGATATTCAAAGGTTGTTAGAAGAATTGGACAATATCGCTAACACCACAAGCTTTAACGGCCAACAAATGCTTTCAGGAAGTTTTTCTAACAAAGAATTTCAAATTGGCGCGTATTCTAACACCACGGTTAAGGCGTCTATTGGCTCAACGAGTTCGGATAAGATCGGGCATGTGCGCATGGAAACTTCCTCTTTTAGCGGTGCAGGCATGCTCGCTAGCGCGGCGGCGCAAAACTTGACTGAAGTGGGTTTGAATTTCAAACAAGTCAATGGCGTGAATGATTATAAGATTGAAACCGTGCGCATTTCCACAAGTGCTGGCACTGGGATTGGAGCGTTAAGCGAGATCATCAATCGCTTTTCTAACACTCTAGGCGTTAGGGCTTCTTATAATGTCATGGCTACCGGCGGCACACCGGTGCAATCAGGAACCGTGAGGGAGCTCACCATTAATGGCGTAGAAATTGGAACCGTGAATGATGTGCATAAAAACGACGCTGATGGCAGATTGACTAATGCGATCAACTCCGTCAAAGACAGGACCGGCGTGGAAGCGAGCATGGATATTCAAGGGCGCATTAATTTGCACTCCATTGATGGGCGCGCGATTTCAGTGCATGCAGCGAGCGCGAGCGGTCAGGTTTTTGGGGGAGGGAATTTTGCGGGGATTTCTGGGACACAGCATGCGGTTATTGGGCGCTTAACCTTGACGAGGACCGACGCTAGAGACATTATCGTGAGCGGTGTGAATTTTAGCCATGTGGGCTTTCATTCCGCTCAAGGGGTGGCAGAATACACCGTGAATTTGAGAGCGGTTAGGGGTATTTTTGATGCGAATGTGGCTTCAGCAGCCGGGGCGAACGCTAATGGCGCGCAAGCGGAGACCAATTCTCAAGGTATAGGAGCCGGAGTAACAAGCCTTAAGGGGGCGATGATTGTGATGGACATGGCGGATTCAGCGCGCACGCAATTAGACAAGATCCGATCGGATATGGGTTCGGTGCAAATGGAATTGGTTACCACCATTAACAATATTTCTGTAACCCAAGTGAATGTTAAAGCGGCTGAGTCTCAAATCAGAGACGTGGATTTTGCTGAAGAGAGCGCGAACTTTTCTAAATACAATATTTTGGCGCAAAGCGGGAGTTTTGCTATGGCGCAAGCGAATGCGGTGCAACAAAATGTCTTAAGGCTTTTACAATAACAGCCCTTAATTTAAGGGGGCGTTAGCCCTTTTTATAAGTTATTTTTATAAGTTAAAATGATGGATATTTATCAAAAAAACTTACAAGCTCTTTTCAAAAAAGACCCTCTTTTGTTCGCACAGCTCAAAGCCATTAAAGAAAACAAAAAATACGAAGTGTTTTTGGGGAATGATAGCGCGAATTTCAACCTCTTAGATAAAGAAACAAACACGCCCTTATTTGAAAAAAGCCCGCTAGATTCAAGCTTAGAGCTATACAAAAATAGCGAAATTTACATGCTTTATCCTTATTTGTATTATTTTGGCTTGGGTAATGGGGTATTTTATCGCTTGCTTTTAGGTAATGGCAATTTAAAACGCTTGGTGGTCATTGAGCCTGAAATAGAGGTTATTTTCATTGTGCTGAATCTTTTGGATTTTTCCACTGAGATTTTAGAAAATCGTTTGATTTTATTGCATGCAAGTTTTTGCAATTACAACATGATCGCTTCATTGTTTGATATGGATAAAAAGTCTCGTTTATACGCAAGAATGTATGATTTAAAACTTTTTAACGCTTATTATGAACGATACTCTCATCAAATGATAGGAATCAACCAGCATTTCACGCACGCTTTAGAGCATGGCGCTATTAGCGTGGGCAATGACGCTAAAGACGCGCTCATAGGCATCAAACAGCATGCCGCTAATTTGCCTGAAGTCATCAAAAGCCCTAGTTTAGTGGATTTTGTGAACGCTTTAAAAAACAGAGACACCGCTATCATTGTTTCAACCGGGCCCAGTTTGAACAAGCAGCTCCCCCTTTTAAAAGAAATCGCTCCTTACGCCACGCTTTTTTGCATAGACGCTTCTTTCCCTATTCTAGCCAGAGCCGGTATCAAGCCTGATATTGTGCTGTCTTTAGAAAGGGTGGATTTAACGGCGAAATTCTACGAAGAAACCCCCTTAGATTTTCAAGAAGGCGTTATTTTTGCTCTGACTTCCATTGTGCATAAACGATTGATTCAAGCGATTAAAAAGGGGGTTAAACAATTCAGCTTCCGCCCTTTTGGTTACACCAACCTTTTTGGTTTGCACCAGTATGGCTATGTGGGCATAGGCATGAGCGCAGCGAACATGGCGTATGAATTAGTGGTGCATTCTCGTTTCAAAAGATGCGTGTTTATCGGGCAAGATTTGAGCTTCTCACAAAGTGGTAACAGCCACGCTAGCGGGGCGATTTATGGCGATAGAGAGATCAAGCCTAAAAAAGATAAAGACAAGATCTTTATAGAAAAATATGGGGGTAACGGGGAAGTAGAAACCACTTTAGTGTGGAAACTTTTCTTAGAATTTTTTGAAAAAGATATTTTCAACACGCCCTATAAATTAGAAGTCATTAACGCTACTGAAGGGGGGGCTAGGATTAAAGGGACTAAAGAAATGCCCTTTAAAGAAGTGTGCGAAAAAATAGATAAATCCAAGCCAAAGCCTCCTATCAATCTTATTTATCCCACCCAATCAGAGCAAGATAAAAACTTAAAGATCGCTAAGCAAAAATGCGAAGAAATCATCAAATACGCCAATGAGAAAAAAACGCAAGTTGAAAGAGTGTTTTTAAAAGTGGCAGAGTTTTTAGAAAAAGTGGAAAAGCTTCATGAAGAAAAAAAATTAGAAGAGTTGGATTTTGAAGAATTAGAAAATTTGAGCGCTGAAATTGACAACATTAAAGAGCTTTTTGACGACAAGCGATTCAATTCGTATTTTATGGATGCGATACAATCTTACATCTTCCACCAGGAATTGCATATCGCTGAAATCGTGTGTAAAAAAACGAATAATGAAGACGAATTAAGGGCTAAGCAATTAGAATACATTTACGCGCACAAATACTGGCTTTTTAGTTTAGCGGGCGGGATGGATTGCGTGGTAGAAGCGATCAAAATGGCTTTAAAAGAATGGTAAAACCCCTTTTTAAGCGTATGTGTCTAGGCTGGAATAAATTTCAGGGGTATTTTCGCCATCAATAAGGCTTTTTTCAACTTGGGATCTGTCTTTGATTGTGCCGTCATTATTGATAGCGTTTAAAGCTTGTAACCGGTCAAAATCAGGGGCGTTTGGCGCATTATCTTGGCTGAAACCATCTTGAATATTGCTTTGTTGTAAATCCTGCTCTACTTGATTCCTATCTTTTATGGTTGCGTCATTATTGATATTGTTCAAGGTTTGGAGCTGTGTGAAATTAGGGGTGTAATGGGTGTTGATGGTCATGTTTTATCCTTTTTAGCTTTTTACACGCTCAATCGTGGATCATCATTATAGCAATAATCCATTAAATCGCCCAATCGTAAAACCTTGCATGAGTTTTCAATCAAATCAAAAACTTCCATGAGTTTAGAAAGCTCTCTGTGGTAGGCAAAAATCCCACACCCCTTAATGAAAACAAAATATTTTTTGCTCTCTTGCAGTTGGCGTAAAATTTCTGTATCCGCTCTTTCTTGCCAGCTGTCATAGTCTTTGGGGTTAAAAATGGAAATTTCTTCGCCCAAAGAACGATACCCTAAATAATCTCTAGGGAGCAATCGGTTGTGGCACAAGGAATACGCCAAACTATAAGGAGGGCGCGCGTAAGCGATGAATTTAGCGTCCAAAAACTCCCTATACACGCTCGCATGAATGGGCGAATCCTGGCTCGCTTCTTTCCAGCGGTAATCTATCTTGTCATGCAAGACCAGTAAGGTGTTTTCATTCAATTGATCAAAAACAGCGTTTCTTTTATTGATCACAAATTGATTGGTGCCAATGCGCGCCGAAATGGAGCCTTGATAAAGCCCAAAAAAACCCTTTCTAAACATGGATAATGAAATGCTTTGGAGCGAACGAATCAGCCCGCTATCAATGCCTCTTGTGTGTGTGTTCATGTTTAGCATGATAACAAGTTTTTTTAATAAAAGGTATTAGTTGCCCAACAGATCTAAATTAAATCAATTCTATAAAAAATCCTAATTTAATGCTAGTAAATAAATTTAGTGATACAGACTAAAGTTTAAAGAAAAATCGGGTAATTTTTATCACTTTTTCAAAACAAGTGATAGATTATTAACTTTTTGCGCTATAATGCGAGGGTTCTTTCATCAAGAATGGTGATTGACGAGATTTTTCAAATAATGATGTTAAGAATAATTAAAGTAGGTTCTGATTTGAATAAAAAAGAGAGTTTGTTAGATGCGTTTGTTAAAACCTATCTGCAGATTTTAGAACCCATTAGCTCTAAACGCTTGAAAGAGTTGGCAAACTTGAAAATATCTTGCGCGACGATCAGGAATTATTTTCAAATCCTTTCTAAAGAAGGCATGCTCTATCAAGCCCATTCTAGCGGTGCTAGATTGCCCACTTTTAAGGCGTTTGAAAACTATTGGCAAAAGTCGTTGCGCTTTGAAGTTTTAAAGGTGAATGAAAAACGCTTAAAAAGTGCGAGTGAAAACTTTGGGCTTTTCACGCTGTTAAAAAAACCCAGTTTGGAGCGTTTAGAAAGAGTCATTGAATGCGAAAAACGCTTTTTGATTTTGGACTTTTTGGCGTTTTCTTGCGCGCTGGGTTACAGCGTTAAAATGGAGAAGTTTTTATTAGAACTTGTGGGCAAAAGCGTTAAAGAAGTGCGTTCAATCGCTGCTTCTGTCAATGCGTTGAGTTTGGCCAGACAATTAGAGCGTTTGGAGTATTCCAACACACAAATCACACGCTTTAATCTAATGGGATTAAAAACGCTTTTAAACAACCCTTTATTTTTTGACATTTTAGGGGGTAAGGTTTTGGAGCGTTTCAAAAAGGGGTTGCATTTTATAGAGCCTGATTGCATGCTAGTAACACGCCCCATAGAATTTCAAAACGAGCGGATGCAACTGCTTTGCGTGGGGAAACTAGAATGCGATTATGAAGGGTTTTTTCAAACGATTTCTAAGGAGGAATGTTTTTAGCCTTGTATAAAAGGAATAAAACCCACGCCAAATAGGGTAAATTAATCAATGAAAGATACCCAAAATATTTTTTATTGAGTGCGGCAAACCACACCCCAAAACGCCCCACTAACCCACTATTACCCAGCCATGAAGAAAG
>NZ_MTWR01000204.1:0-264 GCF_001998165.1 Helicobacter pylori
ATGAAAGAACTCCAAGAAAAATACAAAGGCCAGCCCCAAAAGTTGCAAGCCCACATGATGCAACTTTACAAAAAACATGGGGCTAACCCGCTAGGGGGTTGTATGCCCTTGATCTTAAAAATCCCGGGGTTTTTGGCGATTTATAGAGAGAGCTTTAAAACGCTAAAAATTTAAAAGAAAACCCTAACCATAGTGCAGCCATTCTTTTAGAAGATGGCTTTGATGCCTTATGGCACAGAGTGGGACTAATCAGGATGAGCCAAA
>NZ_MTWR01000205.1:0-251 GCF_001998165.1 Helicobacter pylori
GGTTTTAGTCAAAAATTTAGCTTTAGCTAAAATCTAGTTTTATTGAATTAAAGTTTTGAAATGAGGAGCTATTGGTGCGTCGGATTGTAGTAACTGGAATGGGAATGATCAATTCGCTAGGTTTAAATAAAGAAGATTCTTTTTTAGCGATCGCTAAAGGGGAATGCGGTATCAAAAACATAGAAAGTTTTGATGCGAGCGCGTTTCCTGTGCGTATCGCTGGAGAAATCACTGACTTTGACCCTACAGAG
>NZ_MTWR01000206.1:0-447 GCF_001998165.1 Helicobacter pylori
ACCCTAACCATTTTAACGGGAACAAGTTAGACAAGAGAGACTATCATAATTGGAAAAATCAAGCCCAACAAATTTTTAGCTTGCTAGAACAAAGCGTGTTTTTTGAAACCAATAAAGAGAGGCTTATTTTAAAAACGCTCAATGAAGAAAGCAAACAAAACGATAAAAAGCTCAAACGCTCCATTAAAGAAAAAGCCCTTTATTTTATCAGCCGTTTTTAGAATGCAATAAATCTTTATTGTATTCCAACATGGCGTTTTGTAAATCAAGCTTATATAACACATTTTCAATGTAAGCAAAATAAAGGCTTTCTTGTTCTACTTTTAAGCATTTAGATAAAATCACATCGAAATTTTCAAAATACAAACAAATATGTTTATTTTGAGTTTGAGATATCTTCGAATGGTTAAAAGCGTTAATATAGTTTAAGTTTTCACATTTATCCAA
>NZ_MTWR01000207.1:0-249 GCF_001998165.1 Helicobacter pylori
AATGCAAATCGGGAGCGGTAGGATCAAAACCGGCCTTAACGATAAAGCGTTCATTGGTTTCATAATATTTTCTCACCAGCTTTTCAATGTATTCTAATCCAATGATTTCATTAGCGCCTCTTTTGATCTCTCTCTTCAGTGATCCCCACATAATTCCCCAAGCTTTTCCTCATTTTTTGCACCACATCAAGCCCCTCTAATAATGGCTAGGTAATAATAGATTGCTCTTTATTCAAGCCGTACGCCCGT
>NZ_MTWR01000025.1:0-27650 GCF_001998165.1 Helicobacter pylori
ATGTTTTAAGGAACAGTACCGCTTAAATGATGAAGAGTTTAACCAGATTAAGATTTTTTTATTGCCAGAAAATGATGAGACTAAACACCACCCCAACTATTGCGAGTTAGAGCATTTGCTAGAAAAAATGGCAAAAGAAAGTGAAAATGAAGCGTTTTATAAAGTTTTTTGCGAGTCCTACGAGGAGTTTTTTCGCAAAATCAAACAAATCAAACCTATTCAATCAGAACAAAAAAACGCACTAAATGTTGGCTACAACCCTATATCACGCTTTCTGTTTGTTTAGAGAGAGGTTTTGTTCCTTGTGGGTTAAACGATCTAGATCCTGTTTCTACAACCGCTAAAATGATAGATAAGCCAAAAAATACAGAAATTCTTAAGAAATTTTTTAATTTTGATTCAAAGGAACTTCAAGCATTGATTGATTTTTTAAAATAAACCCAATAAAAACCCTTGATTTTTACAAGTATTAGAATCTCTCTCAAATTGAGTTCAAACCACTCAAAAAGCTTTGTAGTCATATATAGGGGTTATTAGTAACAATAAAATCCTAAAATAAAGGTTGTTTTGAATACACCATTCAAACACCCCACCATAGATCAAAAATCATAAAACCATGCCCTCCCCCCTTTTTTAATTCAATGCACTTCGCTCCAAACTTTTCTTTTCCACGCATAAGCCAAGAACGACAGTACCGCAAAGAAAATCATGATTTTTATCCCTAAGGTATTCCTTTCATGTTTTTTCCTATCACCTGCTTTTTCCAAATATGCGATGACTTGTTTTTGAGCTTGTTCATTCAACCCCACTCTAGGCATAGCCGTGCCAGGCAAAAGCTTTTGCGGGTCGTTGATGAAAATATTCAAGCCATGTTCGCCTTTAGCTCTAATCATCATGGACAAATCAGGTGCATGAGAGCCTAAATAATTGGCTAAATCTTTAGGATCGCTAAAGGCCTTATCTTTCGCATAATCCAGGCTATGGCACCTTTGACAGCTTTGTGCAAACACTTCCTTATCGCTCAAACTTTTAGGCAAAATAGAAGTGAGATACGCCACAATATCGCTCAAATCTTGATCGCTAAATTGAGAAAACGCCGGCATAGGATAGGGTCTTTCATCGTTAAATTTATGGCTCAATTTCGCCGTTTTCACAGGATCTTTGATAAAGTGGGCTAAGAAATTCGCGTTCAAAACCCCCGCCACATGGCTTAAATCCGGTGGCACGACCCCAAAAGAGTTGCTCGCGCTAAGGCTGTCCATAGGGGCTGGAATGTTTTGGGATTTAATGCCATGGCAAGCGGTGCAGTTTTCGGCTACAAGCTGTTTTCCTTTATTAGCGTCGCCATTTTTTAAATCCATCGGCTCTAAATCCTTGAAAGCAAAATCTGCCGGAGCGACTTTAGGGTGCATCACCGAATGCGCATAAGGCTCAACCCCATAATAAATCACGCCTACCACCACAATAAGGATAATGAGAATCTTAAATTCTTTCATCTAACACCCCCTTGCTTCTTGCTCTCGGCGATAGTGATA
The DNA here is from genome assembly GCF_001998165.1 of Helicobacter pylori. Classification (GTDB taxonomy): domain Bacteria; phylum Campylobacterota; class Campylobacteria; order Campylobacterales; family Helicobacteraceae; genus Helicobacter; species Helicobacter pylori_DL. The sequence goes on from NZ_MTWR01000025.1 coordinate 1,536, forward strand.
ATGGGCAATACCACAAAGAAAAGGGCTAAAAAAGTGATTGAACCCGCTAGGCCAATGTATTTACCGATCCCAAGCGGGGGCAATTTACCATAGATCGTTAAAACAATCATATCAATGATTAAAAGCCAAAACCACACCATAAACGCTGGCCGTTTGTGCGCGGGAGCGACGACTGGGCTTCTGTCTAAAAAGGGCAGTAAGAAAAAGATCACTTGCGCCACGCCAAAGGCCATTAGCCCTAAATCAGCGCTAAAGAAAAAGCCTCTTAAGACTTCATAACTCCATAAGAAATACCATTCAGGGTAAATGTGAGGCGGCGTTTTAAGGCTGTTAGCCCTTTCAAAGTTGATAGGATCCATCGCAAAATCATAGTGGTAACACACCAAGTAAAAGAAAAAGACCATGAACGCGCAAACCACAAAAATATCTTTAGACAAGAACACCGGCCAAAAAGGAATGACTTTGGATTCTTTTTTCTTGCCCTCAATGAATTTCTTTTCTTCTAATTCAAAGTCAATCTCTTCGCCTTCTTGGTTATTGACATGCGGGATGCGTAAAGAATAAAAATGCACCCCAACAAGTAGAATGATCGCAATGGGCAGTAAAAAGACATGGAGCATGAAAAAGCGCGTTAAAGTGGAATCCGCCACAACATAATTGCCCCTGATCCACTCCACCACATCAGCCCCAATAAAAGGAATGCCTCCAAATAAATTAGTGATAACCGCTGCGGCCCAATAACTCATCTGCCCCCAAGGCAGCATATACCCGCTAAAGGCTTCCGCGCTAAAGACCACAAACAAAATCATCCCGCTAATCCAAATCATCTCACGGCCCTTTTTGTAAGAGCCATAATAGATACCGACAAACATGTGGATATAAATGATGACAAAAATCATGCTCGCTGCCGTGGCATGCATGTGGCGCCAAAGCCAGCCATAAGCCACTTCTTGCATGATGGTGAAATTCACGCTATCAAACGCCATTTTCGCATCAGGCTTGTAATACATGAGCAAGAAAATCCCTGAGACTACAAGCACCCCAAAAAGGGTTAATAAAATCACCCCCATAGCCCATAAAAAATTGATGTTTTTAGGGATCCAATATTCTGTCATTAGCACTTTAACAAGCTTGTTAGTGCCAAGACGCATGTCCAGCCATTCGCCTAAATTCTTCGCTTTTTTTATCTCTGCCATGGAACTCTCCTTACGCTTTAGCCATCATTTTCTTGTATTCAGTCCCAGCTTCACCAAAAGTGATCTTAGTGCCTTCAATTTTAAAAGGCGGGATATCAAAAGGGCGCGGAGGGGGAGTGCCGGCAATATTCACGCCATCAGCAGTGAAACGCCCCCCATGGCATGGGCATAAAAAGCCTTTTTCTTCATCTTGATAAGTGGGGATACACCCTAAATGCGTGCAAATTTGAATGGCTGTGGTAAAAACGCTCTCGCCAACTTTAAAATCGCGCCTTTCATTAAAGCTCTCTTTTTTAGAACGCTTGAGGATATAGACCGGTTTCCCACGCCACTCCACCGTGGAAAACTGCCCTTCTTGCATGTTCGCCACATCTATGGTTGTAAAACCGGCTGAAACAACGCTTGGAAGCGGATCCCAAGTCTTTTTCATCGCTACCAGACTCGCTATCGCCCCTATAGCTGTAACGCTAGCAAGGCTCATTCCTAAAAAATCACGCCTTTGAATATCTGCCATGATAAAAAACTCCTTAATGATAATTACCTTTTAACGACTAAAGGCATAGCAAATCCCTATTTTACAACAAACTCTCTTAATAATTTTTTTAAAATAACAAATTGAGGCTAAAATCAAACGCTTTTAACGCCGTTTTAAAGAAATTTGAGCGCGCAAATGTTTCAAAAGGGTTTCTAAAATATCGTTATCGTCTTTGCTTGGGGCTTTCAGGCTTTCTTTATGTTCATCGTTATAAGTAAGGGTGATGTTTTGATTGAAATTAGAAAGTTTAATGATGCCAAGCTGGTTGGCTAAGATTTTAAGCGTAATGATTTGCAAAAATTGAGCGCTCAAATCGTCTATTTTGCCAAACCTGTCTTCTATTTCTTCATGGATTTGCCCTACCTCATCTACATTTTCACACAAACTCAAACGGCGGTATAAATCCAGTCTTAAACTATCGCTTGCAATGAGTTCAGGGTTTAAAAAAGCGCTCACGCCAAGTTGGATTTCTACGCCTTTTTCAAGCCTTTTTTTCCCCCCACTCAATTCATAAATCGCGTCTTCAAGCATGCGCGTATAGAGCGCATAACCGATATTTTTAATATGCCCGCTCTGATCTTGCCCGAGCAAATTCCCGCCCCCCCTGATTTCTAAATCATGATAAGCGATACTCTCCCCACTGCCTAAATACGAATTTTTTTCTAAAGCGAGCAAGCGTTTTAAAGCCTGTTCGTTCAAGTTTTTTTGATCTTCTATAAGGAAATAACAAAAGCCTTCTTTTTTACCTCTCCCCACACGCCCTCTTAATTGGTGCAAATCAGCCAGCCCGAAATTTTGCGCATTATCTATAATAATCGTGTTAGCGTTAGGCAAATGAATCCCTGATTCCACAATAGAAGTGCATAATAAAACCTGATAGTTCCCCTTAGCAAACTCTAGCATGATTTCTTCACTCTCGTTAGCGTTAATCTGGGAATGCAAAATAGCGATTTTAAGCTTAGGGATGAGCTCTTCTAGCTTGGTTTTGACTTTTGAAATGCTAGCGATGTGGTTATGGATGTAAAAAATTTGCCCGTTACGGCGTAATTCTCTATGAATGATCTCTTTTAAGAGTTCGTCATTCTTTTCTTTCAAAAAAGTGCGGCTGGGCTTTCTGTCTGTGGGTGGGGTTTTTAAAGAGCTAATGCCCTTAATTTGAGAGAACGCCATGTTTAGAGTGCGCGGGATAGGCGTAGCGGACATGCTTAAAAAATGCACGCTTTTGCTCAATTCTTTTAAAGCTTCTTTTTGTTTCACGCCAAATTTATGCTCTTCATCCACCACCACTAAGCCCAAGTTTTTAAATTTCGCGCCTAAAATCGCATGCGTGCCTACAAGAACATCAACCAACCCTAATTCCACCGCCTTTAAAAGCTTGTTTTTTTCGCTCGCATACCGATCCAAACGAGCCACTTTAACGCCAAAATTTTCAAAACGCGCCCTTAAGGTCTCAAAATGCTGGTGCGCTAATAAAGTAGTAGGCACGACTAGCGCGCTTTGAAAGCCGTTTAAAAACGTGCAAAAAATCGCATGCATCGCCACTTCTGTTTTCCCAAAACCCACATCCCCACTCAATAATCTGTCCATCACTCTCTTAGAGCTTAAATCCTTTGAAATTTCAGCGATGGCTTTTTCTTGATCGCTTGTGTATTCAAACCCCGCATGCGATTTAAAGACCTCCAACTCCGCTAAATGCGTGTCCATCTTTTTACCCAAGATCAAATTGCGTTCAGCCGCTAATTCAATGATCTTGCCTGCAATCTCTAAAAGCTTAGCCCTTACTTTAGCTTTTAGTTTGAGAAAACTCCCCTTCCCTAGCCGGTCTTTAACTGGCACGCTATCGCTTTGCGCCACATAGCGAGCGATGAGATGCAAATTTTCTACCGGTAATAGCAGTTTGTCTTCACCCAAATAAGCGATTTCTAAAAAATCCCTCTTGCTCCCTAAAACGCTGTGTTGGACTAATTGAGAAAACACGCCCACCCCATAATCATCATGTACCACCCATTCGCCCGGATTCAATTCGTTCAAAGCGAGCTTGGATTTTTGGCGTTTTTTCTTCCTTTCAAAGGAATTGAGCGAGATAAAAATCCCATCAGGGGTTTTAAAGTTTAACACAAAGGGGGCGATCACGCATTCAATGCTGCTTCTTTCAAGCGCGCTTATCGCGTTGTCTAAAATCGTTTTATTAGGAGCTAGGAGCGTGATTTTATGGTGCGAATGCAAAGCGATAAAGCCTTCTAGGGCATGCGCATGGATTTCTAAATCTTCATAACCTTGCGCGTTTTCTAAAACCTTTAAAAATTTGAAACGCTCATAATCCAATTCGTTTAAGCTCGCTAATTCTTGAATTTCTTCTAAAGCTCTAGGGCTTATAACGCTTTTATAGGCATGCAACAAATCGTTTGCTTTTTCCCCTAAAAACCACAAACCAAAACTGGTTAAATCTTTAGAAAAGCTATTTAAGGGGCTTTGTTCCACTTTTGTTTTTAGATCCTTATAAGATGGTTCGTCCAAACTAAAAAGCGTGGGGGGGATTTCAATTTCTAACAACTCTTCTTTAAGGCTCATTTGAGTGGTAGGGTCAAATTCCTTAATGCTCTCACACTCCGTGTCAAAAAAACTCAAGCGATACGCTTTAGAATTGGGTACATAAATATCCACAATATCCCCCCTAAAGCTCGCTTCGCCTTCCACTTCCACTAAGTCTAAAATTTCATAGCCATAATAAAAGAGCTTGTCTTTCAAATCCTTAAGGTTATATTTTTCTAAAAGAGTGATTTTAAAGCTCTCTAAAAGTTCTTTTTTGGGTAAAGGGTGCAATAACGCGCTAATAGGGGCAATGATGATAGTTTCTTGCTTGTTTTCTAAGGCTTGATAAAACTCCCTCAAACCCCCTAAAAGCTGTAAAAATTCTTCAAAAAACGAACGCAAATCGTCGTTTTTTTTAGCCCTAAACTCTGGGAAAAGAACGGCTTTGGTATTTGGCTTAAAATAGCTTATGACTTCTTTAGCGAGCTTGGATTCTTTAAAATCCTTACAAGCGAGTATTTGATAATCAAAGCCTTTGTTTAAGGCTCTATAAAGACTGGATTGGATCATTCCCTATTTATTTTCAATTTTCTTTTCTTGCTCATTGATTAACAACGCCCCCCCTTGAAGGTTTTTAGGGCGAGTTTCCCCAATCAAAATCCCCTTTCTTTCCACCACAAGCTCTTGGCTAGAGATTTTACCATCAAGGCGTCCTAAAGGCATGATTTCTACCACTTCCGCTTCCACCGTGCCAGTAAATTTGCCATTAACCACGAATTTATTAGCGAAAATCTCACCCACTACCGAGCCGGTTTGCCCGATCACCACCGTGCTTTTAGAATGCACCACCCCTTCTAATTCGCCATCCACATGCAAATGGTAATCCAAATGAAGCTCACCTTTTATTTTTGTGCCTTGAGCGATGATAGTCGCTGGTCCTGTTTTTGCATTAGCCGATTTATTATTGTTATCAAAGATTGCCATCTGATGCTCCTTTCTTTATTAAAAACTTCTTCAAAATCTTTCATGTTCCATTTGGTGAAACTCATGGGGTTTATGGGTTGATCTAAGAAGCGCACTTCATAATGCAAATGCGGCCCTGTGCTCATTCCTGTATTACCACTATACCCAATCAACTGCCCTTTTTTGACAAATTCGCCCGTTTTTACGACGATTTTATTCAAATGGGCGTAGTAGGTTTTAAAACCAAAAGGGTGGAAAACCTTAATCAAATTCCCATACCCCCCATTCCACCCCTTACTCGCTAACCCCACTACCCCGCTCGCGCTCGCATACACAGGCGTGTTAATGGCGGTGCTTAAATCAAGCCCGGTATGGTTGTGCAACACATGCAAAATAGGGTGCATTCTTTTATTAAAAGCGGCTGAAACGCGCCGATAGGATTCTAGCGGGTAGTCATTAGGGATAAGGCGCATGATAAAGCTTTTTTGAAGCCCGGTAATCCCAGCCACATCCAAACGGCTGGAAAAATTACCCTCTTCTTTTTCTTCTTCAGGCCTATTCACCCCCACCACTTCTTCTAAATCGTTGATGCGCTCCCCTGAAAGTTGCAAATCGTCTAAAAATTCATCCATTTGCAAGGAAAGCTTTTCATTAGTCTCTCTTTTTTTCTCAAATTCTTTAGTGATTAAAGCATGCTGCTTGTCAATGTTTTTAATCTCTTGATTTAAAACCAATAGCGAAATGCCTAAAAACAATAAAGATCCCACAACGCTCAAAAGCGCATACAAGCCAATTTGACGGAATAAGATATGAACATTAATATAACGACTCCCTCTAGAGTCCGTAACCATCACAATCAAACGCCTGTCTAAAAACACCAAAAACCCCTACTGACCTTTTAAGGTGTCTTTATCCACATGCTCTTGGAGCTGGACGATGTCTTCTAAAACCCAAAACAGATTCTTCCATTCAATAAATTTATTTTCTTCTAAAGCGCTTTGGAAATGATCCAAATCCCATGCCAGGAATTTTTCTGCGTCTAAAATTTTACCCAAAAAGCGCACTTCATAATGCAATTTTTCGCCACCACTATTACCGCTCTTCCCGCTATAGCCAATCAACTGCCCTTTTTGGATGAAGCTTTTGGGCTGCACATTGACATGATCTAAATGCGTATAAATAGAGCTAAAACCAAACGCATGCTCAATGCGCACCAAGTTCCCATACCCCGCATTAGAACGAGTCTTCACAAAATCCACAATCCCATCAGCGCTCGCATACACAGGCGTGTTCAATGGCGCGATAAAATCAATCCCGGATTCAACGCCCTTAATCTTTTTAATGGGGTGGTTCCTTTCTTTAGTGGGTTTGATAGCGCTATAAGTTTTCAAGGGCATGCCATTAGGAATGAGCATGAGCGCTAAATTTTTTTGATTTAAGCTCAAATTTTCTAAATCCACTTCATCATAGAGATGCCCTCCCCCATTAGCCCCCTTTTTGATTTCAATCAAGGATTCCAACCCACGAATCTTTTGCCCCACAATAAAGAGCTCTTCTCGCTTGTTTTTAATCTCTTTTGTTAAAGTGTAATTTTTTTGATACAAATCCCTAAAATCCCTTAAAACCGCATTCCTCTCGCTTGTCATCGTATCCATTTTAGCGATTAAAAATTTTAAAAAACCCACGCCAAGCCCCACGATCAACAAAAAAATAACAACAGAAATGATGAGGTTGCGTTTTAAATTTTTAGAAAATTTGAGCTGTTTAGAGCCTGATTCATCAATGATGGTGATCATAAGTTGGTTTTGTGGCATCAATCCCTCTTCTTTTGATAGCGCTTATAAAAAGCGTTGGCTACCAGAAATGAGCCATACACCAAATAATTTTCATTTTCTTTCAAATCTTCAAACAAAGCGTGTTCTAACCCTAAAGTTTCTAAAATCCCTTTAAGCTTTTCTAACTTGATAACCCTTTCTTGATGCAATTCTAAAATCAAAACCTTTTTAACCACAGGCTTTAAAATTTCTAGCACCAAAAAAGCGTCCTTATCTTGATAGCAATTATAAATTAAAATGATTTTAGCGTTAAAAATGCGTTTGATTTCTTCTTTTAAGGCTTTGGCGCTATGGGGGTTATGCCCCACATCTATTAAGATATTAGGGCTTAAAAGCTCGCAACGGCCGATTAAATCTAGGGGCTTTAGGTTTTTTAAAACTTCTTGTTCTTTGCATGGCATAAGCGTTTCAAACGCTTTTAGAGCCACTTCTAAATTCATCGCTAAAAAATGGGCTAAATGGTGGCGTTCAATATAATCCCTGACTCCTTTTGAAATTTCATTTTGGACTAAAATCAATTTTGCGTGTTTTTCTTTGGCGATTTTTTGAGCCACACTTAAAACCAGTTCTTGTTGGGGAGCGATGATGTTAAGAGAGCCCATCGCTTTTAATTTAGTTTGCGCAATGCTTTCTAAACTATCCCCTAAAAATTCCTTATGATCATAATCAATGGGGGTGAAAACGCTTAGGGTTTTTTCTAAAGCGTTCGTGCTGTCAAACTCCCCCCCAAGCCCTGCTTCTAAAACCAAATAATCGCAATCTTTAGCGAGCATGACGGCCAGTAAGGTAGCGTATTCAAAATACGAGCAAGCGCTGCTGAAAGCGTGTGATTGCAATTGCTGGTGGGCGTTTTCTAAAACGCTTTCTCCAACAATAGAACCATTCAAAAAAAAGCGTTCTCTAAATTCAAAAACATGAGGGGAGGTGAAATGCAACACCTTAAAATTTTGATCGGCTAATAAAAGGGTTAAAAACCGCCCCGTGCTGCCCTTGCCATTAGTCCCTACCACATGAATGACTTTCGCTTGAATCTCAAAAAAAGCGTTTTTAAAATCTTTATAAATTTGAATGAAACGGCTGGGATCAAACTTGTGGTATTCTTTAGGCTTTGTTTCTAAAAACGCCTTTAATCCATGGCTATTTTTCATTATTGAATTTCCCCTCATAAGCGATTTGAGCCACAAATTTAGTCAAAGTTTGTTCCACAGCCTGATTGATAGCATAATAGCGGTTCTGGTAGGTATTAAGGGGGTCTTGCAAATTCACAGCGTAATTATAATACCCGCTATCTTGAAAAGTCTTTTGTGTGCCTCTTTTATTATCGTAGGTGTAATTCACAGACACGGTTGCGCGATAGAAAGTCGTGAAGCCCTCTTTATTTTGCGTGATACTCGTATCGGTTACATTCGTGATTTCTATAATAATGATAGAATCCGCATCCTTTTCACTCGCTAAGCGGCTTTGGAAGCGTTGCACGACTAAACGATTCATCAAATCCTTAAACTCTACAGAGTTTTCAGGGTTAGGCAAATTCACAATGAGTTTCATGTATATGCTATCGCCTAAAGCGTTTTGAGCGTAAGCGGCGATGGGCTTATACCCACAGCCCTTGAACAAAAATAACAAAATAAAAAAAAGTAAAGCCCTCATGCGATAACAAAATTAACAAGCTTATTAGGTACATAAATTTCTTTTTTAACGCTCGCATTTTCTAAATATTTCTCTAATTCTTTTTTAGCCAAAATAATGATTTCTTCTTTATCAGCGTTAATATTGACTTTCAATTCTGCGCGCCTTTTGCCATTAATGGTAAGCCCTAAAGTCATAAAGTCTTCCACAAAAGCGCTTTCATCGATCGCTATAGGCTTAAAATTCTCTCTTTTAAAAAGCCTCTCGCTCAACTCCCATGCCGTGTGCGGGATAATAGGCTCTAAAATTTGCAACAACACAAAATAACCCTCGCATAAAATCCGCTCATTATTTTGCACGCTCAAAGCGTTTAAAGCCTCCATGCAACTTGCGATCAAAGTGTTAAACGAGTAAGCGCTTTCAGCCTTATTGAAAATTTCATGCGATTTTTTTAACGCTTCATAGACTTTTTTACGCCCTAATTTTTCCGCTTCATTCAGGCTGACTTCTTTAAATTCAGGCTTAGAAGTAGTGGGGTTAATAGCACTCGCTTTGTCGTATAAGCGCTTGATGAACCGGTGCGCGCCTTCTAAAGCGTTGTCATTCCATTCTAACTCTTTAGCCGGTGGGGCAGCAAAAAGGATAAAAAGCCTCGCCGCATCGGCCCCATATTTTTTAAGTATCTCTTTAGGGCTAACGACATTGCCTTTAGATTTGCTCATCTTAGCGCCATCTTTTAAAACCATGCCTTGAGTGATAAGCTGTTTGAAAGGCTCATTTAAATTAAGATAGCCCAAATCCCTTAAAGCCTTAGTGAAAAAGCGCGCGTATAACAAGTGCAAAATCGCATGCTCAATGCCACCAATATAAGTGTCCACCGGCATGAAATACTTCAAGTAATTTTGATCAAACGCTTGATTTTCACGCTGATTTTTGGGCGTGGTGTAGCGCAAGAAATACCAACTGGATTGGATGAAAGTATCCATGGTGTCTGTTTCTCTTAAAGCGTTTTTGTGGCATTTAGGGCATTGAGCGAATTTCCAACTCGCATGCTTTTCTAACGGATTGCCCTCCCCATCAATCACAATGTCTTCAGGTAAAGTTACCGGCAGTTGGGTTTCAGGCACAATCCCGCAATGTTTGCAATGAATCATAGGAATAGGCGCTCCCCAATACCTTTGACGGCTCACTCCCCAATCTTGCAAGCGGTAGTTGATCACCCTTTTACCGAGGTTTTCTTTTTCAAAATAAGCGATGATTTTTTCTCTGGCCACTGAGCTAGAAAGATCGCTCCACTCCCCGCTATTTTTTAAAACCTCTTCTTTGGTGTGGGGCAAATTTTGAGGGCTTTGAGTGATCACTTTAATAGGGATATGATACAGATTAGCGAATTCAAAATCCCTTTCATCGCAGGCTGGCACGCCCATTAACGCCCCAGAACCATAATTAGCTAGGGCGAAATTAGCCACCCAAACAGGGATTTTTTGCTTTGTTAAAGGGTGGATAGCATAAATTCCTAAAAACACCCCTTTTTTCTCTAAGGCTCTTTCTCTTTGAGTCGTGTTTAAAATCGCTTTAATGATCTTTGAATCTTCTTGACTCACTCGCTTAATGGCATGCTCTACTAAAGGGTGTTCTGGGGCGATGGCGATGAAAGTTACGCCATAAATGGTGTCCGCTCTTGTGGTAAAAACTTCAATTTCTTGAATGCCATTGCAAGCCTTCAAGCACTCATCAGCGATTTTAAAACCAAATTGCAACCCGCTAGATTTCCCTATCCAGTTTTTTTGCATGATTAGGACTTGAGAAGGCCAATGGTTTTCTAAAGCCTCTAAGTCTTTGAGCAATTCTTCAGCGTAATTTGTGATCTTCAAATAATATTGATAGAGTTCTTTTTGAACAACTTCTGTATCGCAACGCCAACACCTCCCATCAATGACTTGCTCATTAGCTAAAACGGTTTTATCGTTAGGGCACCAATTGAGCATGGCTTTCTTGCGATAAATTAGCCCTTTTTCCCACAAGTCAATGAAAAATTGCTGCTCAAATTTCGTGTAATCCGGATCTGAAGTGACAAATTCCCTATTTTTAGAAAAAGAAAACCCTAAAGCTTCAAACTCTTTTTGCATGGCTTCAATGTTTTCATAAGTCCAGGTTTTAGGGTGGATACCATGCTTAATGGCCGCATTTTCTGCAGGCATCCCAAAAGAATCAAACCCCATAGGGTGTAACACATTGTAATGGTGCAAACGATAATAACGCGCCAAAGCGTCGCCAATGGTGTAATTGCGCACATGCCCCATGTGGATTTCCCCACTAGGATAAGGCAGCATGCTCAAAATGTATTTTTTAGGGAGGTTAAAATCGTCTTTAGGCTCAAAACTCTTATTTTTCCACCAAAATTCTTGCCATTTTTTTTCTATATTGATAAAATCCATTGCTACCCCTTAATCCGTTTCGCTCGTTACAACGCTTTCAACCAACAAAAAGATAAGACTGAAAGCGTTGCTAATCAACGCCCCAATCATAAGCATGTAAGCGGTAACCAAATTATTTAAAATCTGTAAAAACACAAACGCCGATATGAGATGCAACACGGTAGCTAAAGAGCTCGCTAACAGCTCTGAAGCGAAACGCTTACACACCCCAATTTTAAGCGTAACAGAAATAAGATTTAAAGCCAACGCTACAAACAACACCACCGTGTTAGGCTCATACAAAAACCCTACAATGGTGGTTAAAGAAATAAGGCTAAACAGCACATGAATGACCCGACCCCAATCCATAGAAACTCCTTAAACTTGACCGCCCTCATACAAACGGCGCATTTTTTCTTTCTCTTGAGCTTTTTTGATTTTTCTAGCCTCATTTTCATAATATTTATCCATATCAAAGCCTAACAATAACGCTACTTTAGGGGCGATGAAAATAGAACTATAAGTCCCTACAATCGTGCCTATTAACATGGGCAATGAAAAGCCAATGATAATCTTACTCCCAAACACGCACAAAATCAACACCACAAAAAACACGGTTAAAGAAGTTAGAAGCGTGCGCGTGAGCGTGCTGGAAATGGCTTCATCAATGGCCTTGGCAGCATTTTTGGTTTTTTGAGAGAGCATCTCTTCTCTGATCCGATCAAAAATAATGATCGTATCATTAATGGAATACCCAATCAAAGTGAGTAAAGCCGCAATCACTTCCAAATTCATATCAATCTTAAAAACAATCACTGAGCTTGCCACTAAAATCACATCATGCACAAGCGCAATAACACTCGCTAAAGCGAAACGCCATTCATAGCGGAAACTCACATAAACCATGATCGCTATTAACGCTAAAATCAGTGACAAAACGCCCTTTTCTTTCAACTCGCTCCCCACTCTAGGGCCAACGGTGTCAAATTTACGGATTTCAAAATCGCCACTGGGTTTTAGGATATTAGCCACGATAGCGTTCAGATCTTCATTTTCAGCCGTTTCTACAAAAGGGAATTTGATTAAAATTTCTTCTTTAGAGCCAAATTCGCTCACTTGCACGCCTTTAAAGCGAGCTTCTTTTTCAAAAAGATCGCGCACTTCTTTAATAGGGGCGTTTTGAGCGTAACGCACTTGCACCAAACTCCCCCCCGCAAAATCAATCCCTAAAGAAAACCCTTTGAAAAACAAAAGCCCCAACGCCAGAAGCACTAATATTGCTGAAATAATCACCCCATAATTGGAATAACGCATGAAGCTTAAGATTCTAACTTGTTTGAATAATTCCATAAAACCTCCTAAGCTCTTTTATTTTTCACGCCAAACCAAAAGTAAAGGCTTTTTGTTTGGGCTAATTTAGGTAAAAGGGCTTGATAAATCCCTTGCGTACCTACAATAGCGGTGATGATAGAGGCTAAAATCCCAATGCCTGTGGTTAGGGCAAAGCCTTTAATCGCTCCTGTGCCATAAGCGTATAATAACACTGAAGCGATCAAGGAAGTGATATTGGAATCAAAAATCGCTCGACTCGCATTGATATAGCCTAAATGGATCGCCTTAACAACACCCTCTCCTTCTCTTAAGACTTCTCTAATGCGCTCATTGATAATGATATTAGCATCCACGGCAATCCCCACGGTTAAAACAATCCCTGCCATTCCAGGTAAAGTCAGCGTCGCTCCAAAAATCGCCATGACCGCCACGATCAAAAAAAGATTGACCACTAACGCCATGCAAGCGATCACTCCCGCCATGGAGTAATAAAGCGCCATAAAGCCCATAACCAAAATAAAGCCCCCAATGAGAGCGATAATGGAAGTTTTAATGCTGTCTTTCCCTAAACTCGGGCCTATAATCCTTTTTTCTAAAACCTGAATGGGCGCGCTCATCGCCCCACTCCTTAAAGCGATCGCTAAATCGCTCGCTTGAGCCACGCTAAAATTCCCGCTAATTTGCCCGCTCCCTCCGCCAATACGCTCCCTGATCACCGGGGCTGAATAAACCTTATTGTCTAAAACGATCGCCATGCGTTTGCCCACATTCGCGCCTGAGAAATCCCCAAAAATCTTAGCCCCTTGCGCATCCAGCGTGAAGCTCACCACCGGCTGGTTGTTTTGATCATACACCACTTTAGCGTCCGTAAGCATTTCGCCATCTAAAATGGGGATCGCTTTGAGTAAGATTTTACCCCCCATTTCCACATCAGACAACAACACACTGCCTAATTTTTGAGCCTCTAAATCCGTCATTGTCATCGCATCTTTATTGTGCTCTTCATCCACTGCCATCATCTGCAAATGAGCGGATCTTGAAATCAAGTCTTTAGCACGCCGTTCTTCTTCTAAAGTCTTAATGCCGGGCAATTGCACCGAAATTTCTTCTTTACCTTGCTGAATGACTACAGGCTCTGCCAAACCAAATTGATCCAAGCGGTTACGAATGATCCCTATCACTTGCAAAATCGTGTTTTTACGCAATTCCTCTTGCTCTAAAGGGGTGAGTTTCACGCTATAAAATTCCGCTTCTTTTTTGATTTCAAACTGACTATGACCTTGCAATTCCAATAAAAGCGCGTCTAATTTTTTCGCTTCATCTTCATCTAAAAGCTCAAAACTGATCCCTTCTAAATTGGATTTAATGTCTTTAAGCAAGATATTTTGCTTTTTAGCGTTGTATTCTAAAGCAGACGCTAGGCTTAAATACTTGTTTTTTAAAGCTTCATCGGTTTGCACCCCTAAAAGCATGTTCAACCCCCCCCTTAAATCCAAACCCAAAGTGATTTTAGGGCCTTTAGTCTCTAGTAAAGAAGGCACAGAAAACCCTACCCCTAAAAGAAGCGCAAAGATAAAAACGATTAAACGAGCGTTAAAAAATTTCATTCAGTTGTTATTTGGCGTTGTTTCAAAGTCTTAGTGCCGGATAATCTTGCCGGAATTTCTTCTCTGCCTTGCTGAATGACTATAGGCTCTGCCAAACCAAATTGATCCAATTCGTCTAATTTGAACGCTACATAGTTTTTAGAAAGTTTAGCGGTGGTGTCATCATTGAGTTTCACGCTAAAAAAATTCGCTTCCGCTTTAAGCACCTCAACGATCAGCCCTCCTTGAGTGACGATTTTATCGCCCTTAGTCAAACCCTCTATCATTTCTTTGTGTTTTTTTTGCTGTTGGCGTTGCGGGCGAACGATCAAAAAATAAAAAATAAGAAACAACACCACAAGGGGTAAAAGCGTCGTTATAATTTCTTTAGTTTGTCCCATTAAATTTCCTTAAAAGATGTTTTAATCTCAAATTATAGCATTTTTCACTATTTCTTTAAAGCTACTCTTTTGTCTAGCGCGAATAAATACAAAGCCCCTATGATCCCAGAAATCAAAGATCCGAGTAAAATCGCAATTTTTGCCACTTCCATAGCGTCCTTATGCTCGCTGGTGAAAGCCAGATTAGAAATGAACATAGACATGGTAAAGCCAATCCCTGCTAAAAGCCCAGCCCCTAAAATATGCCACCAGCTGATGCCTTTAGGGCGCGCGGTGATTTTAAGCTTTTCGCTTATGAAAGTGATTAAGAAAATCCCTAAAGGCTTGCCCAAACAAAGCCCTAAAATAACCCCTAAAAGCACCTTATCCACTTCTAAATTGATGCTAGAATCAACGCTCACCCCAGCGTTTGCAAACGCGAATAAGGGCATGATGAAATACCCGCTGATGGGGGCCAAAAAATGCTCCAATCTTTCTAAAGGGCTTTGTAAAGCGCTCGCTTTTTCTTCAATAGAATGCAAGATTTCTTGCTGCTCTTTGGTCAAAAGCGCTCCTGAACTCGTCTCTGCGTATCGTTTGCCTAATTCCAAAAGCTCTACATTTTTAAAATCTTTAGGGATTTTCACCGGTATCATAAAAGCCAGAACCACCGCAGCGATTGTCGCATGGATACCGCTTTCATGCACGCAAAACCAAAGCAACACCCCTAAAAGCAAGTAAGGGACAAGCGAGCGGACATTTAAGCGGTTCAATACCGCTAAGATAAGAACCACCCCTAAAGCCCCTAAAAGCCATGCGAATTTTAAATTCGTGGTATAAAAGAGCGCAATCACCACAATAGCCCCCAAGTCATCAGCCACCGCTAGAGTGATTAAAAAAACCTTTAAGGCGGTTGGCACCCTCTTACCTAAAAGCATGATCACGCCTAAAGCGAATGCAATATCCGTCGCCATAGGGATCCCAAAACCATGCTGAGAGGGCGTGTTGGCGTTAAGAAAAAAATAAATCAATCCTGGAGCTATCATGCCCCCTATGGCTGCGATCACAGGGAAAGAAGCTTTTTTGAAACTGGATAGCTCCCCAAACAACAATTCTCGCTTGATTTCTAAACCTATCATTAAAAAAAATAACGCCATTAAGACATCATCAATCCAATTGTGCAAGCTAAAGCCGATAAAAAAATCCCCTATTTGAAACCCAAAAGGGGTGTGCCATAGCGCAAAATAACTTTCTTTTAAAAACGAATTGGCCACCACCATTGCTAAAACAGCGTTCAAAAAGAGGAAAATCCCCCCAAAAGACTCGCTTTTAATAAAGTTTTTAAGCGTCAAACTGAGCGCGTTTTCTGTTTTTTTGATATTCATAGGCAACCTTAAAATTTTTAATTTCAGACCCATAATTTTTCAAGCAGTCTTTTATGAGCGTAAATAATGCCCGCTTGTATCTTAAAATGGGGGGCTTGAGTTTTTAAAAACTCAGCGTAATGAGACACTTGCGCCTTATGGCTTTGCTGGTAATTTTGAGAGCTTTTATAATCTAAAACACACAAATTTTGCCCCTTATCCCACAACAAAACATCAATCCTAGACACAACCCCTTCAAATAAAAAAGCCGCTTCACCCCTTAAGGCATAATTTTTAAAAAGAGCTTGTATCTCTGCATCGTTTTCAAAAAGCTCTAAACTTTCTTCTAACGCTTGATAATCCAAACCATAAAAACCATGATGGTAGTTTAAATATTCTAAAACGCTTTTTTTAGGAATATTGTAAGCGTATTGGTATTCTAAACCCTTGTGCAAAGCGATACCAAAATTGATCGCTTCCTGGTCGTTATTCTTTTCATAATCGCTATCTGGCTCTTCTTCTATTTCTTGGACTTGCTCGCCATAGGCATGGGGTTTGATAACAACGCTTGTAATTAAAGGCTCTTTTTGAGAAGAAATAACCGGCGTAATTTCTCCCTCTTCTAAAGGCGCAAGATCCAATTTTTCACGCATTGTTTTGTTTTTGCTTTCTTTTTTGTCTTTAGCTACGATAATTATCCCTAACTCAGCCCTAGTGAATGCGACATAATACACATTGGTTTCTTCATGATCTTTGGCCGCTTCTTCTTTGTCTAAAGCCCTAGCGTAATCTTTATCCACGACCTCACGATTTTTCATTCTGTAATAAAGGCGTGCAAGCTCTGCACCATTATATTCTTCAAGGAGTTGATTGGAATGGCTTGAATTAGGATTGCCCAAGCGTTCGCACACGATCACATAAGGGAATTGCATGCCTTTAGATTTGTGAATGGTCATGATCTGCGCGCCTTTTGAATGGGAAGAAGCGATCGCTTTAGCCTCTAATTTTTCTAAAAATCCATCGGCGTCTTCACACCCAACCGCTAATTCCAAGCAGATTTGCGCACACTCTCCATAAAGCTCAAACAATTCCATCACCTTCCACACAAAGCCCGCAACGCTCTCTTTTTTAGGGTTAAAACTAGGTAAAGCGATCGCATCATCATGCAAGTATCCAGCGAGTTTTAAAACGCTGTGTTTATAAAAGGGCTTGTAAGGTTCTTCCGCTAAAGCGTATTCTAAAGCGTTCTTAATGATTTTAGATTCTACAAATTGAGACAATTTTGCACTAGATTCCGTGCTTGGGCAAATTTCGCTCAAATACTCTTGCAAATAATTTTTGATTTCTAAAGCGTCCTTATTGGTGGCGCATAAAATGGTAATGTCTTTAGGATCAATACGATGCTCTAAAAGGTTTTGGGCTTCTTGTAAGACCTGATCTAATAGCAATTCTCTTTCATCAGCCACTAAAGAGACTTTAACATAGCCGTCTCTAGCATGTTTATTGCTGGAAGTTTTAGGGTATTTTTGCTCCAAATAAGCGGTGGGGGAATTTTGATAAGCCTTTTTAAAAATGGTATTCACATAATTAATGATCAAAGGCGCACTGCGGTGGTTGAATTGTAAATTATCGTGGTAAAAATCCTTAGAAACGCTTTCAAACAAGGAGCTAAAACTCCCCCTAAAGGCATAAATGCTCTGCTTGACATCGCCCACAAAAAACACGCTCCTGTGCCATTTTGCTTGCCCTATCCCGGCTTTAATCTCATCAATAAAAGGGGCTAAAATCTTATAATCGTTCAAGCTCGTGTCTTGAAATTCATCAATCAAAATGTGCGCGATCTTGCTGTCCAACCTGAAATAAAAAAACTCCGCCGGCATTTCTTCATAACCATTCAATAAGGCATGAACCTTATCTTTAATCGCATCAAAATCTAAGGCTTGGATTTTAGAAGTGGCGTTACTATAAAGCTGGATGAATTTAGGGAATTTTTTAAATATTGCGGTTTCTTTGGCTTCATAATAGCGTTTTAAATCGTTTTCAATCTCTTCGCATTCGCTCTCTAAAGTGGGGATTTCACTTTTAAGTTTTTTGAAAGATTGATATTCGCTCTTTTTTTTAAGCCAGGTTAAAGAGCTGTTTAAAAATCCCCTAAAACTATCGCATTTAATGGCTGTTTTAGCCCTATCTGACGCTGTTTCTATGCTTTGAATTTGGTTGTTTAAGCTCCTTAGTTTTTCTAAAAAACCCTCTTCATCAAATGCAGGCTCTTTCTTGTTAGGATCAAATAAATAGAGCTTGTTTTTTAAAAAACGCAACCGCTCTAAAATAGAATCGCTTGTGTAATTATCATAGCTTAAGCATTGAGCGATAAAAACGCTCAATTCTTCAAGCTGTTCGTTATTTAAAGCGCTCAAAAAACCCTCATTAAGCTGTCGTTGGTGCGCTTTGGTGTCTTCATTGACTTCAAAATTCGTGCTCAACCCCACAAACCAGCAAAATTTCCTTAAAATGCTTTGAAAAAACGCGTCAATGGTGCTAATCCTGATTTCAGCGTTTAAAAAGCGTTGGTAGATTTTTTGAGCGCTATTTCGCACCAAGCTAGGGTCTAAATGGTATTTTTCTTCTAATTCTTTTAGGATATTTTGGGATTTTTCTTTTTCTTTTTCATCTTCAAGGTTTTCTTTTTGCAAGATTTTTAAATAGTCTAAAATGCGCTCTTTCATTTCGGCGGTGGCTTTTTTAGTGAAAGTGAGCGTCAAAATCTCGCTAGGATTAGCCCCCTTAAACAACAGGGCCAAAAACCGCACGCTCAAAGCGAAAGTCTTCCCGCTCCCTGCTGAAGCCTTTAAGGCCATGCATTGTCTTTTTGTATCCATTGAGTTCTATCCTAAAATTCTGTTTTGTCTTTATTATAGCCTAAAAGCCTTTTTTACTTAAGCTAAAAAACTTTAATCTTTTGCTATAATCATAGGGTTTTGTCGTTTTTTCTATCATTTTAATAGGAACAAAGGCAAAGACAGCGTCAAATTCACACATGCTAATCCTTGTATTTAGGTGTTCTTAAGAAATTTAAGAATCAAATGAGCATGGAGGAAGAGAACCAAAATAACTTTAAGGAGAATATTCTCATGGTAACCATGAAAGATTTATTAGAATGCGGTGTACATTTTGGACACCAAACAAGGCGTTGGAACCCTAAAACCAAAAAATTCATTTTTGGCGTTAGGAAAAATATCCATATTATTGATTTGCAAAAAACCTTGCGCTATTTTAGATACACTTATAATATCGTGCGCGATGCGAGCGCTCAAGGCAAAAGCATCATGTTTGTAGGCACTAAAAAACAAGCCAATGAGACTTTGAAAGAATTTGCTGAAAGCATTCAAGTCCCTTATGTCAATTACCGCTGGCTTGGTGGCATGCTGACTAATTTTAGCACCATTAGAAAATCGGTTAGGAAATTAGAAATCATTGAAGAAATGGAAAATAGCGGTCAAATTGATCTATTGACTAAAAAAGAAAAGCTCATGATTTTAAGGAAAAAAGAAAAGCTAGACAAGTATCTTGGTGGGGTACGCCACATGAAAAAAATCCCTGATATGATTTTTGTGATTGATGTGGCTAAAGAAAAAATCGCTGTCGCTGAAGCCAGAAAACTCCATATCCCTATCGTGGCTCCCTTAGACACTAACTGCGATCCTGATTTAGTGGATTACCCCATTCCTGGAAATGACGATGCGATCCGCTCTATTAGGCTATTTTGTAAAGAAATGAGCGAAGCGATTTTAGAGGGGCGAGAACTCATGCAAGAAGAAATCGTCCATGCGGATGAAAACAGCGAAGAGATAGAGTATGTGAGCAATGAAGAAAAAGAAGAAATGCTCGCTGAAATCCAAAAAGAAATCACTCAAGGAGCCGAATAATGTCAGGAATTAGCGCCCAACTAGTCAAAAAATTAAGGGATTTAACCGATGCGGGCATGATGGATTGCAAAAAAGCCCTTGTAGAAGTGGCTGGGGATTTGCAAAAGGCTATTGATTTCTTGCGCGAAAAAGGCTTGAGTAAAGCCGCTAAAAAGGCCGATAGGATCGCTGCTGAGGGCGTAATCGCTTTAGAAGTAGCGCCTGATTTTAAAAGCGCAATGATGGTAGAAATCAATAGCGAAACGGATTTTGTGGCTAAAAATGAGGGCTTTAAGGAATTGGTGAAAAAAACTTTAGAAACGATCAAAGCCCATAATATTCATACCCCAGAAGAACTGCTTAAAAGCCCGTTAGACAACAAGCCTTTTGAAGAATATTTGCACTCTCAAATCGCTGTGATTGGTGAAAACATTTTAGTGAGAAAAATCGCTCATTTAAAAGCCCCTAGCTCTCATATCATCAATGGCTATGCGCATTCTAACGCCAGAGTGGGCGTGTTAATCGGTATAAAATACGATAATGAAAAAAACGCTCCAAAAGTGGTTGAACTGGCCCGAAATATCGCTATGCATGCCGCAGCGATGAAACCTCAAGTGCTAGATTGCAAAGACTTTAGCCTTGATTTTGTCAAAAAAGAAACTTTAGCCTTGATCGCTGAAATTGAAAAAGACAATGAAGAGGCTAAACGTTTGGGCAAACCTTTAAAAAATATCCCCACTTTTGGGAGCCGCATTGAATTGAGCGATGAAGTTTTAGCCCATCAAAAAAAAGCTTTTGAAAACGAATTAAAAGCGCAAGGCAAGCCTGAAAAAATCTGGGATAAAATCGTTCCTGGAAAGATGGAAAGATTCATCGCTGATAACACCCTTATTGATCAACGCCTGACCCTTTTAGGGCAATTCTATGTCATGGACGATAAAAAAACTATCGCTCAAGTCATCGCTGATTGTTCCAAAGAGTGGGATGATGATTTAAAAATCACTGAGTATGTGCGTTTTGAATTGGGCGAAGGCATTGAGAAAAAGGCAGAGAATTTCGCTGAAGAAGTGGCTTTGCAAATGAAATAGGGTTTTAAAGCGCGTTTTTGCGCTTAAAATCTCTCATAACTTAACCATCAATAAACTAACATGCCTTACAGACTAGAAAAAGACTTCCAAGACTTAATCGCTAGTAACAACAACATTCAAAAAGATATTTGCTCTATTTTAGAAATGGATTATAAGGATTTTAAGCTTTTAAGAGAGGACGCTTATATCAATGGCATTACAGCAGACTTCACGCTTTTTGAAAGAAATAAAGTTAGGGCTATCATAGAGTGTAAGGGCGGAGCTATCGGGGTGAGCGAGTATGTGCGTGGTATCGGTCAAATTTTTCAATACGAATATTTTTTTGAAAATCATCTAAGCCTTAAAAATTATGCCTTTTGCCAAAATTTTAATAGCGTGTTGGTTTTTCCTGAAAGCGTGTTGAAAAACAACGACTTTAATGTGGGGCTTTTCAAATACCCTAAAAGCAAGAAAATTTTAGAAATCAATTCGCATAATTTAGCCGTTAGATGCATTAATGATAGCGAATTGGAAAAGTTAAGAGAGACAAAACACAGGGATTTTAAAGTGATCTCGCCTTATTATGTGCATGATATTAGATTTTTTGAAGTGTATTTTTTGCTCCAAGTTTTAGCCATTTTTAAATTTAAAAACAAATTAGTGCATCGTAAAAACATAGAAGAAACGATTTTAAAAATTTATGAAGAATTAGGCTATCGTGTAAAGTTTAAACCACCCAAGCAGAAATCCCAAACATCTTTAGTGTTTGGGATGAATGCCACTAATTTGTAGTATGATACCCCATACATTTGTATCTAGCACAGGAAGTGCACAAAGTTACGAGCAATGCCCCATGTAACCATACCGGGCTTATTAGTTCCACAAACGCAAAATTACGATGAGTGTGAAGTAACCGACAAGATTAAAATACTAGGCAATATTCAAAAGTATCAAGTGGATATGTTAAAATTTCACCCCTAATCAAACCCACTTAAACAGCTTTCGTTTAACTGGTCGCTTTCATAATGTCTAACAAACCCTTTGTTCTCTCAAAAAGAGGGAATGGCGATGGGATCTCTTGGTATCTGGCTCTTGGGGGTCTTTTGATCAAGGTGTTAGCGCATTTGGAAAAATCAATCAAATCCATCGTCGTTTTGATGTAGCTGGGCAAGTTTAACAAGCATATTTCAAAGAGTTTATAGCTCGCTAAAGCGTCCGCATAGGCTCTGTGGCTGACTTCTATGCCAAACCCTAAAAGCTCTTTTAAAAAGCTCAAAGAATAACGCATGGACAAAATGGCTCGTTTGGATAAATCCAAAGTGCAAAGCTTTAAATTCAATAAGGGGCAATGCAATTTTTCTACAAAATAACGCCCTAAAAAGTTGTAATCAAAATTAGCGTTGTGGGCCACAAACACGCTATTGCCTAAAAAAAGTCGCAATTCTTGCAAAGCTTCATGCACGCTTGGGGCGTTTAGGGTGTCTTCATAAGTGATGCCTGTAAGCTCAGCGATATAATCAGGCACGCTTTTGACTTTCACAAGGGTTTCAAAACGATTAATGATTTCCCCCCCTTTCACTTGCACGGCCCCGATTTCTAAAATCTCATGCTTTATGGGGCAAGAGCCGGTGGTTTCTAAATCAATAAAGGAAAAAACCTCATCTTTAAGGGGGGTTTTAAGGTTTTTGAGCGTGATTAAATTTTCGCTCGTTTCTATGAAATTGAGCCCGCACGCTTTTAAATATTCCAAATTGATTTCATCATTAATAAGGCGAGAGAGCGATTTTTCTAGCATGCCCAAGCTTAAATCCTGGCACTTTAAGCGAGCGATTAGGGCTTGGATGTCTTTATGCAAGAGGTTGTCTGACATTCTGTAAGCCTTCAATAGCCAGCTTACGATCTTTGGATTTAAAAATATAACTCCCTGAAACCACCACATCCACGCCCACTTGTTGGAGTTCAAAGATATTTTTATCATTCACGCCCCCATCCACTTCTAAAAGACAGCTAGGGTTGTAGCGCTTAATCAATTCCTTGACTTTCAGGCATTTTTCTAGCACCAGATCTAAAAATTTCTGCCCGCCAAAGCCCGGATTCACGCTCATTAAAAGCACTAGCCCCACGCTTTCTAGCAAGTATTTAATGCTTTCTTCATGCGTGTGGGGGTTTAGGACAACGCCTGGCGTGATGCCTAGATTTTTAATGAGTTGCAACACCCTGTGGGGGTGCTTTTCATTTTCTGCATGAATGCTAATGATTTGTGGGTTTAGAGGGGCGAATAATCCTACAAAAAAGCTCGCGTTTTCTACCATTAAATGCACATCTAAAGGCACTTGGCTCATTTGAGTAACATTCTCTAAAACCACAGGCCCCATGGTTAAATTAGGCACATAATGCCCATCCATCACATCCACATGCAAAAAATCAGCGTTACTCACGCTCTCTATCTCTTTGGCTAAATGCAAAAAATCAGCGCTCAAAAGACTCGGGGCTACTTTCAAAATACTTCCCTATTTTCAATGTTTTCAAGTAAAATATTAGCATCTTTAATCAAATCATAAAAGGGTTTTTATGGATTACAAACGTTTTAAAGGCAAGCATGCGAACATCGTTATAGAAATCATCAGTCTTTTAGAAAAAGGGGTTAAAAAAGCCCAAGAGATTTTAGAAAAGCCAGACGCTGGGAGTTACACTAAGCTAGAAAACAGCAGCGGGGATACGCCTATTAAAGCGGATTTAGCCCTAGACAAATTTTTAGAAGAAACTTTTTTGAGTTTAGAGAATGTGAAAAGCGTTTTTAGCGAAGAAAAAGAAACGCCTATTACTAAAGAAAACGGCTCTTATTTGATCGCTTATGACCCCTTAGACGGGAGTTCAGTGATGGAGGCGAATTTCTTAGTAGGCACGATTGTAGGGATTTATGAAAAGGATTATGAGGCACAAAATTTAGCCGCAAGCCTTTATGTGGTTTTTGGGCATAAAATAGAATTAATGGTGGCTTTAGAAGAAGTTTATCGTTACGCCTTTTATCAAAACAAGTTTCATTTTATAGAAACCATCGTTTTAGAAAATAAGGGTAAAATCGTCGCTAGCGGAGGCAATCAAAAGGATTTTTCTTTGGGCTTAAAAAAGGCTTTAGAAGGGTTTTTTGCAGAAAATTACCGCTTACGATACTCAGGGTCTATGGTGGCTGATGTCCATCATGTGTTGGTTAAAAAAGGCGGGGTGTTTTCCTACCCGCAAAAGAAATTGCGAAAGCTTTTTGAAGTCTTTCCTTTAGCCTTGATCATTGAAAAAGCTAAAGGGGAAGCGTTTTATTTTGATAAAGGGGTTAAAAAGCGTTTGCTAGAACAAAGCGTGGAAAGCTACCATGAAAAAAGCGAATGCTATTTAGCCAGCCCGCATGAAGCTCAGATTTTAGAAAAATATTTAAAGGGAGAATGATGCAAAATAGCGCTAAAAAATTAGAATATGAAGAGCGTTTTAATGACGCTCTTTTGAAATTACAAGCATGCCAAGAAGAAAAGCAAGTAGCGAGTTGCTTGAAATGCGAGAAGGTTTTGAATTGCAAGATCCGCAACAGCTATGTGGATGCGGCTTATGAGAGCATGAGTTTAGGCGAAGCGGGCGGGTTTGATTTTAATTAATCATCAAATACGCATAAGCCTTATTTAATGTTCAATATTTAATTTTATTTTTATATTATTTAAAGAATTTTATCAATAAATACAAAAAGAGTAAAAACAGCTACAAAAATATAGTTTTTGGTTTTAAACTATCTAAAAATCTTTTAACTTCCTTAGCAATCGCGCTAGATAAAGCGATAGGCACAGCATTGCCCACTTGTTCGCAACGCTTGGTGTGTGAGCCAAAAAATTTGTAATAAATAGGAAAGCCGGTAATGGTTGCTGCTTCTCTAATGGTGATGCTTCTATGCTCTGTTGGGTGTAAGGGGAAATTGCTATGCCCTGGCACTAAAGTAGGAGATAAGGCGTCCATTTTTAAACGCATGGTATTGCCTCTAGAATAGAATTTAGAGATTTGTAAATGCTTAGGCAAACTCTCAATGCATTCTTGGATATTTTTGCCTTCTTGTATGTATTTAAAACGCTCAATTGTTTTAGGGTTGTGTTGCATGGGCAAATTGTCTGTATCGTCTAAATTGGAATAATCAATCAAATTAAAAGCGTCTCTAATCAAAAAAGGTTTTTTAAAGCTTGTGGGTAAATTTTTAAAATCTAGCTTAGTATTAATTTCATCACTTAAATGGGTGGGTTTAGGGAATGTAAAATTAAAGGGTAATAAATTAGCCATTGTTATTTCCTTTGCTTATAATCTGACTTTAATCACATAGCAGTCTTTAAAGATTGTCTGCGTTGGGTTATTGGGGTCAAATATGATTTGCTTGCCTTCAACGACATTGCTTCTTAAAGAAACTTTTTGAGAACCAAAACTTTCCACGCCAGTTTCTTCTAAAGTGTAGCACTGATTGGTTTTATTCCAACTGATAAATTGCCTACTTGATTGCCCTAGAAAACTTAAGTCGCATGGCAAGAACATTTCTACACCACTGCCAATTTCGGCGACATAGCTTGTCTGCGTTGGGCGTAATGTTCCATTTTCATTTGTAGCAAGATTGCCAATAAAAATACCATTTAGAATCTCATTTGTTTCTATAGGCGTTTCACTAATCTCTAATATATCTTGATCTATTCTTGCCAAACTGCTTTTTAGTGTGGCACTGATTTTGAGTGTTATCGGTTGCCCTACTAGTAAAGTTTCACTAGTGTTATTGACTGCGGTGAGTAAATTATCTAAATATTTTTGATACATTAAAAGCCCTGCGATTGGTTTATTAGTGCTTATCCCTAAATTAAAATGCCCATTGTAAGTCGTTGTTTGATTATAATTAAATCCCATGTTTTACTCCTTTTAAATTTTTTTCAAGGCTTATATTATCTCTAAATCTTACCCATCCATTTACATCGGCATAGCGTTTGCTTTGTGTCTCTTTTTCGTAGCCTTTTTCGCCCTCATCGGCTTCAACTCGTGCGAGGTTTTCTTTGTCTTTTTCAATATCTTTTCTAATTGCTTCACTCATGGCTTGTTTATCCTTATTTAATGTTTCTAATGGTTGGCTCATTTGTGTGTCCTTTGTGTCAATTTCGCTATGCTTTAATTCATCGCTGTCTTGCTTGTCTTTTTCCATTTCGGCTTCTATTTTTTCTTTTTCATCTTGTCTTTCCTTTGCTTCATTCTTGTCTTTGATATTATAATCAAAAAAATTCGGTATGCCCTTATTTAGGTAACGATAATCATCCACTAAACATGGGCTGATACTTTTTTCTTTTGACATACTCCCCATAGCTAAAGC
>NZ_MTWR01000026.1:0-556 GCF_001998165.1 Helicobacter pylori
TTTCTTAAATTAAGGTCTAAATTAAGAAAATATCACACTAGGAGTTTTTGATGGAAGTGGTTAATTTTTTAGAGGGCGTTCATTTTGAAAAGCTCCACATTGAAACGCTGAGTGAAAATTCTTCCAATAAGGAAATCCGTATTTGCATGCCTAAGGGAGCTGTCATGGACAAACACAAGGCCCCGGGAGCGATTAGCGTGCAGGTTTTAGAGGGCAAAATCGTTTTTGAAGTGGGAGATGAAAAAATAGAAATGCCAAAGGGAGCGTTAATCAGCCTAGAAGCGCAAGTTTTGCATCGTTTGGACGCTTTAGAAAATAGCGTTATAAGGCTATCTTTGAGTAAAAAATAAGGAAAATCAAATGATGAAAGCCGTTTTTATCAATGTTTGGTATTTGCTTTTAACCATCATTTTATTAATCATCATATGGAGGATCATTAAATTAGTGTTAAAAGATAAAAACGACAGCGACGATAAGGGGTTAGGGTAAAGCATGTTTTTGATCTAAAAAGATGAGCCAAGAAGATAAAAGAGGTCGTTTAATGATAGTCGTTTAA
>NZ_MTWR01000027.1:0-492 GCF_001998165.1 Helicobacter pylori
AACAGCAACAACCAACAACAATACAACAACACCCTTTTAATGAACACTTTACAAGGGACATTAAGCGCTAATAATCAAATTAACCCCAATGGTTGCACCAATCAAGTCCAGTGTTTGGAGCAATTCATCCAAAATTTTAAAAGACAAGGAAAAGAAATGAGCGAACAACGAAAAGAATCTTTACAAAATAACCCTAATTTGAGTAAAAAAGATGTCAAAATCGTGGAAAAGATTTTGAGCAAGAACGACATTAAAGCCGCTGAAATGAAAGAGCGCTACCTTAAAGAAGGGCTGTATGTGTTGAATTTCATGAGTTCTCCCGGCAGCGGTAAAACCACGATGTTAGAAAATCTAGCGGATTTTAAAGACTTCAAGTTTTGCGTGGTAGAGGGCGATTTGCAAACCAACAGAGATGCGGACAGGTTGCGTAAAAAAGGCGTGAGCACGCATCAGATCACCACCGGCGAAGCGTGCCATTTGGAAGCGAGCATG
>NZ_MTWR01000028.1:0-30367 GCF_001998165.1 Helicobacter pylori
TAGTTAGATGCTCTCAATGGTGCCAAAATCATGCTGATTGATAGCGACTAAATTAGGAGTGGCGCTGTGAGCGAAAGGAGCGTTTTGCGCAAGGGCGTTGTTGGCAGAACGCACATTGCTAGTGGTGTTTGTAGGTAAGTTGGTGGTATTGCCACCTTTCTCAGTAGGCGTAGAATTGCCTAAATAATACACCGAAATTTTAGAGCCATTAGCCGTTTTACTGATGCCTATATTTTTCCATGCCTTACCGATAAGATACTTGTAATTGTCAGGGTTGTTCACCATGCTTTGATTGCCGATAGCCATACCGCATGCTTTAATGTCATCAGTATTTCGCACCACACAAGTATCCATGCGGTTATTGTTGTTATAAAGGGCTAGGCGCTCTTTGAATTGCTCTTCTAGATTAACATTACTAATGCCATTGGTACCTGTAGAAACATTACCATAACCAATGATTTTCGCTTTCACTAACACATGCTCTGTATTTTTAATGAGATCTTGAGCGCTGTTAATCTTGATGAGCGGTTTGTAAAATCCGGTCGCGCTGTCTATATCATTATTAAACATCATAGCTGCTGCATTGCCTACATTTAAGGTTGCCACTTGCCCACCTCGGACCAGATAGTTGATAGTGCCTTGATTGTTGACAAAATCCCCTTGAATGGTTAAATTTGAAAATTGGCTATAGTCCATGACCGCATTTTGACCTAGGGTTAGATTATTGAACATGAGCTTTGATGTGCCCCAAGGGCTTCCTTGAGGTCCAAAAGCAAGTTTATTGGTGATTTCAACATTTTTAATATTTCTAGCGTCAAAATAATTCCAAGGGGCGTAGTAAAAATCATTGATAACCAGTTTTTCACCGCCTTTAAATTTAACACCGCCAGAATAGATTGACCTAGTGCCAGTTTCCAAACGAACGGTGTTGATGCGCGATTGACTGCCTATATCTTCGCTAAAATAAGTGTATTCCCCCACACTCACCCCATTGGTTTTAACAATCAATTCATTAATGTTGAAGTTTTTAACGGCCACATTAGTGGAAGCTGTAATGAGCTTGTTGATATTGACCTTACCTGTAACACCACTAAAATCTAAGGTGTTGAAACCACCATTACCCGTATCAATACCTTTAAAATTAGCTGTATGAGCATCCACCTTTAAATTCACAAATCTTCCCAAACTAATATCGTTATTAAAAGTGGCTGTGCCGTTTTTAGTATCCACACCAGCCTTAAATTCAAAATTCGCGCTTGATCCTGCCAAAGCAGCACCGCCCACTTGATTATTCACTCTTAAAGGCCCATCAACGGTGATATTCCCAGTTAGATTTTCCACTAAAAGAGAGCGCCCACTCGCTTGATTGGACAGATTGACACCGCCTTTGCCGATATGCAAATGAGCCGCATTGGTGGTAAGAGAAGCTTTAAACCCTCCCACTCTAATCGTGCCATCAGCGTTAGTGTTGATGCGATCAATATTGACAACCGTGTCTTTGCCACCAGCAAAAGGCCCATCAATGACTTGCGTGGGTTGGATTTCTGTTTTTTGCGCGCTATTGGGTGGGTTAATGACCTGAGTGTTACTATTGTTTTGAGTGCTGTTTTGTTGGTTGTTGTTAGCATTATTTTGCGTGGTGTTACTAGGTTTATCCTTAGGTTTATCCTTATAACCGCCTTCTGGAGGGGCGATAATGTTTAGCCCCGCGCTTTGCCACAAATCCAGTGTGCCAATATGAGTCTTGTTACTAGCGATAATGCCTGCTTGAGCGGCGTTTTTATCGCCCACAGTGAGATGGTTAAAATCCACTTCCCCTGTCACTTTTGAAGTGTTTATCGTGCTGTATGAAGGGGCTAAATACGCTCCCACGTATTGCAAACGGCCCATCCACACATTACCCATTAATTTAACGCTGTTTGAAGCCAAATTAAGCGTGGCGCCATCATAAAGAGAAATTTCCGCATTTTTACTGCTAGTGATCCCTTCTGAAGCTTGCAAAGTCAAAACCGTAGAGCTGGCTTTCCTCCCGGCTCCAGAACCCACACGATTGTTGATTTCTACAAAATTATCAATTGAAATATTTTTAGCGTTGAAATTCACTCTCGTGGTGCGATCGGCGCTATCCTTATAGCTTGTGAAAGAATTGCCATTGAATTGGCCCAAGCGTAAAGTGGCTTTTTGCATATTCACGTCTAAATCCCCACCAGTAAAGTTTCTAAGACCTGATAGTTTATAAGTCCCTACAGCGTCTTTCATATCCACTTCAAGCTTGTTCTGCTGCCCGCCTTTGACCCAATAATGCCTAGCGGCATTCCCCCAATCCCAACCTCCATCAATCTTACTGGATAAAAGGGATCTGTATAAGTCGTATTCCTTGTTGGGGAATTCATTAAAGCCTTTTCCTGCTTGAATGCGCCAAACTTTATCGGGTTTATCTGGGGTTTTATTCGCTTCTTCAGCTTGTTTTAGCCCCCAGCCAAGAAGCCCTGAGACCGTTCCTGCAGCGGTGCCTGTAGCGATACCTCCAACAATGGCTAGAATGATCACGGTTGTGAAAAAGGCGGCATGACTTTGTTGCGGTATGGCGCTAATCAACGCTCCTGCTAAAACGAGAGAAACTAAAGGGCGATTCATTTTGCGGTGTGTTTGTTGTATTTCCATTTTCTTCCTTTCTTTTTGTAAAACGATTTTTGCACAAAGGGTGCGACTTTAGACTAGAAAATTTCTGTTGCATTTACGATTAAGGTTATAAATATGCAGTATCTACAACCGATATTAAACTTTTATCAAATTAAAGTAAATAAACATAAAACTCAACAAGATTAAAAAGCAATATTGCTAGAATTTGTGGTTAGAATGTGTAAAAAGGTAAAATGGGAGGCGTTTAAAAAAACTTCTCCCAAATCGTGCCTTGTGGGGTGTCCATCAAAGCGATTTTGTGGTTTAAAAGCTCTTCTCTGATCCTATCGGCTTTTAAAAAATCTTTTTGCTCTTTGGCGCGTTTTCTTTCTTCTATCTTTTTTTCAATTTCTTGTTTTTCGCTCTCGCTCACGCCTAACTGGAAATACGCGCTAGGGTCTTTAAACCCGATGCCAAGCAGTTCTTCTATGAATTTCAAATTCGCTAAAATTTCGCCCTTCAAAGCCTTGTTTTTAGGGTTTTGATCCAGTTTTTCATTCGTAGAAGAAAGCATGCTTTCTAAAACGCTCAACGCTTTAGAAACGTTTAAATCATCTTGCATGCATTCTAAAATTTCTTTTTTAAAATTTGGATTTATTCCTCCAAGAGTCCCTAAAACGCGCTGTTTTAAACGATAGATTTTATCCAAGCGTTTTTTACTCACTAACAAGTCTTCTTCATTGAAATTCAAAACAGAGCGATAATGCACCCCTAGCAAGTAATTGCGTAAAATTTCGCCATCATAGTTTTTGAGAGCGTCTTTAATAAAAAAGCTATTCCCCAAACTTTTAGACATTTTTTCGTTATTGATATTCACAAAGCCATTATGCATCCAGTATTTAGCAAGCTCCACGCCAAAGGCGCAACGGGTTTGACACGCTTCATTTTCATGGTGGGGGAATAACAAATCCGCTCCGCCTGCATGAATATCAATTTGATAAGGGGTGTTAGCGAGCGCTAAAGTTTCAAAAACCATGCTAGAGCATTCTATATGCCAGCCAGGGCGCCCTTTGCCTAAAGGGCTATCAAAACCCACATCATTATCCCCCTTATAGCTTTTCCACAACACAAAATCCTGCTCAAGCCGTTTTTCTTGCACCAAACCAATACGGCTAAATTCCACACTGCTATTATGCACGCTCAAAGAGCCGTAATCTTTGTCCTTGCTCGTGTCTAAATAAATATCCCCATTAGAGACTCTATAAGCGAAATTTTTTTCTAAAAGCGTTTCAATCATGCGCACCATAGCGTCTAAATACTCGCTCGCTTTAGGCTCTAGGCTGGGTTGTTTCACGTTCAAAGCGTTTAAATCCCTTGTGTAAGATTCAATATAAATGCTGCTTAATTCTTGAATGCTTTTGTTTTCTTTTAGGGCTTTGTTGATGATTTTATCATCAATATCCGTGAAATTCCTTACTAGCATCACTTCATAGCCGCTCAACTCAAGCGTGCGCCTTAACAAATCAAAAGCAATCGCGCTCCTGGCATGCCCTAAATGAGCGTCATCATACACCGTAGGCCCGCACACATAAATATTCGCCTTTTTTTCAACTAAAGGCTCAAAAGGGACTTTTTGTTTTAATTTGGTATCATAAATAAACATTTAAAAACCTTGAAAATAATAAAATAAATATAAATGTGTAACCCACGATTTGAACGCTAAGAGTAATAAGATTTCCACGCAAGCGAGGAAAAGGATTACAAGCCATGATTTTAAATTCTTGATTATACCCAAGAATAATTGAAAGCCAAACGCTTTTATCGTTAAAACAAATAAAAATAACCCGCTCAAACTATTCGCTAACGCTAAACCTAAAACCCCCAATAAAGGCATTAAACTCAAAGAAGCCGCTAAACCTAAAAAAAGCGAAATTAAAGAGATTTTAGCCGCTTTTTTTTGTTCTAATTTCGCATAAAGCCACAAAGAAAAGAGTTTAGTTAGCCCAAAAGGGAGCAAGCCTAAAAGATAGAGCGAAAAGACTTGCGAAGTGATTAAGGTGTCTTTAGGGCTAAACTGCCCCCTTTCAAATAAAAGCTCGGTGATTTCTTGACTTAGCATGATCCCCCCAATGCTGCAAAAGAGCAAAACGCCCACCAAGAAAAACCACGCCTTTTGCAAGCGTTGTAAGACTAAATCCTGCTGATTGTTTTTAAGTGCGATCGTAATGCTAGGGAAAAGGGCTGTGGAGATAGCGATAGCAAATAACGCTAAAGGGAGCTGGAAGACTCTGTTAGCGTAATACAAATAAGACACGCTCCCGCTCGCTAAAAAAGAGGCGATCGTGGTGTCTAAAAAAGAAGCGATCTGAGCGCTAGAATTGCCTAAAACGCTGGGGAGGAATTGCTTGAAAAACGCTTTTAGGTCCTTTTTAGCCCTTTTAGAGCGGTATTTTTTTTTGGCGGCGTTTTTGGTCTTAAAGCTCAAAAATCCTTTAAATAATAAATTCAATAAGCCCAATTTCACTAAAGGGTAAAAGTGTAATAAAATTTGAGCCACGCCCCCTAAAAGCACGCCGTAGCTCAAATAATACAACGCTTCTAAATGCGTTTTTTCTTTAGAAATGAAAAGGGCTGAAATCATGCATAAATTGAGCAAGCTTGCGCTATAAGCGCTGGCAAAAAAGCTGTGTTTGTATTGTAGAAGCGCGCCTAAAAAAGTGGTGATAAACACTAATAAAAGATACCAAAAATTGATCGCTACAATAGGGGCGCATAATTTGAGCGTCTCTTCATCAAAGCCGTAAGCTAGGAGTTTGGTTAGCCATAAGGGATTGAGCGCTACTAATAAGCACCATATCAATAAAACGATACAAAAAATAAGCCCCACCAAACCCGCAAAGCTCCCTTTAATGGAACTTCGTATGAAGCTTGGTAAAAAGCTTTGGGAAAAAGAGCCCTCCGCAAAAATACGCCTGAATAGATTAGGCAATTTGAAAGCCACAAAGAAAATATCGCTATACACCCCAGCCCCTAGAATATTGGCCATCATCAAATCCCGCAAAAAGCCAAAAATCCTAGAGCATAAAATCCCTAAGCTGTTGGTTAAAAATATTTTTTTTAGCATACTAGTTGTATTTATTACCTAATTTTCAGTGTTTTTTTGTTAGCATATTTCTTTTTTCAAATTCTTATATTATACCATTTAAGGATTAAAAAATGAGCTTGGAGCGTTTTGCCCCTATAAAAGTTGAGCGGTGCAAAGACATTCAAAAAGAATTAAAAAAAGCGGCCGCTGAAAATAAATTACAAACAGAAGATCTATGGTTTGAGATTTTAAAAACTTCTATTTTTATCAAAAACAGTGCTAAAGACGATTTTAGCGAGGCTTTTGGTGGGGAATTGCAACAATTAGAAGAAGATGAATACTATGAAAAAAAAGAGCTAACCCTTTATCAAACCCACGACATTAAAATCAAATCAAACGCTTATAAACGCTTTTTTGAAGTAAAAGTGGATGAAAATTTGAGTGCAATAGAAATTATTTTAGACGAGTGTTTTATTGTCCTAGACACTGAAGAGCATTACCAAGAAATGTTTGCATATATTAAAGAGTGTTTAGCCTTTCAAGGCGTGGTGTTTAGGCATTTTTCACAAATGTATGAAAATTTAAAAACAGAGTTAAGAAAATATCAAAAAGAAGCCCAAAACAAGCGCTTTATTTTATACGCTTCTTCAACCTTTATCCCTAATACAGAAGAGCAATCCCATTTTTTATTAGAAGAAGAATACCTTCCAACGCATACCATTCCCTTAAGCGATCAAGAAGAATCTTTTGTTAAAGAAAATTACTATATCGCTAAAGAAAATCAAAAAGTCGCTTGCGTGAGTTACCCCAAACAAGGAAGAGACGGCCGTAACCTTAAAGGTCTTTATATTGAATTGCCTAAAGTCGCTCATTCGCCCACCCCTATAGGGCATGACAAAAACGCTTTTGAAGAGAGAGAAGAAAATAACGCCTTATTGTATTATTCCAAAGCCTTACAAGGGGTTAAAATGGAAAAGGGGCGTTTGGTTTCTAAGCAAAATTTTATCTTTAAAAACGGGATCAAATCCATTGAAGTGCCTAATCTTTTAGGGGGAGTGGAGAGCGGGTTAGTTTTAGAGATCCAAGCTAAAGACGAATTGAGCGATGCGATTGATTCTAACCTCATTTTAGAAGCGAGCGTAATTAACATTAGGGGCAATGTGGGCAAGAATGTGATCTTAGTGGCTAAAGAAATCACTATAGAGGGGCAAATCCACCCTGAAAGCTATGTCTATGCCAATAAAGCGCGTATCACTAACCATAAGGGCGTGTGCTACGCTAAAGAGTTTGAGTGCAAGTATTTAGAGCGTGCTAAAGTGTATGCCAATAGCGTTAAAGTGGAAGCGAGCGCTGGGAGCGTGGTCTATGCGAAAGAAATCGCTTTAGAAAAGCTCAAAAGCGACAACAAGCTGTATTTTTCCAAGCAATGTTGGATTGATGAGGTGGATGGCAATGGCAACCGCTTTATTTTTTATGCTTTTGGGGGGCGAGAAAACCAAGAAGAATTGAAGATTGCTAAACAAAAACTCAATGCGTTAGGGTTAAAATCCAAAAAAATCATCGCTCAGCACCAGTCCTTAAACCATTTAGTCAAAAACCATCAAGCCATCATGGAAAAGCTTAAAAACGCCACTGAAGAAATCAAACGATCTTTAATGCAACAAGAAAGCGTGAAAGACGCTTATAGTGAGTTTATGTTTGCTTTGAAGCGTTTGAAAATCCTAAAAGCTCAAATGTTAGAATTGCAAAAAATCAATAACGAATGCTACGCTAAACTCATCAGCATAGAAAACAGCTTCCAGCATGCAAGCATTATGACTAAAAACCCTTTCAAGCAAGAAAATATCGTGATTTATCATCGCAATTACCCTAAAGTGAGCAACTTGAGCGCCATGTTAAGCCATAATGAAAGCGTGAACGTGATCTATGAAGATCATAAAATCAAAAAAATCCCTAAAAGCGCTATAAAAGGCTAGAGCAAGAAATAAAAAAGGGATAAAATGATAGTGGGTTTGATAGGGGTTGTGGAAAAAATCTCCGCTTTAGAAGTGCATATAGAAGTGCAAGGGGTTGTTTATGGGGTGCAAGTTTCTATGCGAACGGCTGCTTTGCTTCAAGCGGGCCAAAAAGTGCGTTTGAAGATCTTACAAGTGATTAAAGAAGATGCACATCTTTTATATGGGTTTTTAGAAGAGGGCGAAAAAATCCTTTTTGAAAGGCTTTTGAAAATCAATGGGGTAGGGGGGCGTATCGCTTTAGCCATTCTTTCAAGCTTTTCGCCGAATGAATTTGAAAACATTATCGCCACCAAAGAAGTCAAAAGACTCCAGCAAGTCCCAGGTATAGGGAAAAAGCTCGCTGATAAGATCATGGTGGATTTGATTGGCTTTTTCATTCAAGATGAAAACAGACCCGCACGCAATGAGGTTTTTTTAGCCCTAGAGAGTTTGGGCTTTAAAAGCACTGAAATCAACCAAGTCTTAAAAACCCTAAAACCCAATCTCAGCATAGAAGCAGCGATTAAAGAAGCCCTACAACAACTGCGCTCTTAAAAAAAGGTTTTTGGTTTAGCGGCTACGCTTTTAAACGAAGCCACCGCAGGAGCGGCTTTAAAGTATCACATTAAAAGAGCGTTAGAGAGAAGCCACTCTATAAGCGAATTTAGTAAGAATTTAGAACTAAGCGCGCAAAAATCACACTTTAGCAACAACACGCTTAAAATCATTGAAGAGCTTACTAACGGGATCAAACAAGCGAGCGAAGAAATCAAAGAAAAGGCTACTAAATACGAAAAAGCCTTGCAAGAATTGCAAAAGATTGATGAAAGCAAGCTGACTAAAGAACAGCAACAGGTTTTAAAGGTTTTTAAGGGCGAATTAGATCAAACAGAAATTAAAGAAATAGATTTAAACGACCTTTACATTTTAGAACAAGGCACAAGGCATGCAGGCGCTAAAAAGATACTCATTAAACATTATGGAGAAGAGAATACCGGCGGGATAACTAATGAAGAATTAATTAACATTAGCGAAGTGATCAAAAACGGAAGCGTGCTATTAGAGAGTTTTGAAAGGCTTAAAAACGGATTTAGATACGCTTACGAATGGGAGAATAACGGCGTTAAGCTTAGGTTAGTAGTAGATGATTTAAATAATGGGAATAAGACTTTTGATTTTTATAGCGATAGGAATTTTACAGATTTCAGGGATGCCAGTCTACACTCTGGAAACCATCCCTATGAAAATAATCCTACTCAAAAACCGCTAAATAGTCAAGAGGATTTATTAAAAAATACAGAATTAAATAACCAAACCACCCAAGAAGTTAAAAATTTAAGCCCATTAGAGCAAGCTAACGCCGAAAAACTGAGTTAACGCTAAAAACAATGCAAAAAATGCATAAAACGAAGCATAAAATGAAATTATAAGGATAGTGTAGCCCATAGAAAAATATTAGCAAAATCTCAGAATAGCAATTAAACATCAGTTATGAGCTGAGTGCTAGACATATTTGATAAAGCTAATGCGTTTTGAAACTTTAACATAAAAAATTAAACACAAGGAGTAAGGAATGAAAAGCATTAAAAAGCCTCACCTTGACCATACACAAGCCCTTGCGTCTTATGTGTCAGGGTCTATTGGCACACTCAAAGTGTTTTTAGTATGGGTTAGAAAGTTATTCTCCAACCCATGCCTTGACAATATTAGCACAAAAATATTAAATAAATAATAGAAAGAGTGAATTAGTTTTAAAAACGATGTTCAAGAGTAACGGAGATTATAAGAATAACAACGCTTATAAGAAGTTTTCAAGCACCGGACTCAATGCTAAAGTAAAGGTTCAGCCATAGGTCGAGTTCCCCCATGGTGGTGCTAAAAAGAACAATACTTAAAAAACTTTAACAAGTCAAGGGGTAAAAAATGAATCAATCTTAAAAATGATGCATCAATCAAAGCTTTAATGCAAGACACCAAACCCTCTAAGGGGCAACCATAGGTCGAGTTCCTATAGCGATGTCTATAAGGATGCTACCATAAAAACCCCAACAAAGTCAAATAACGACCTAAATCTTTTCAAGGATAACGCAAGGAGAATGAATGAAAAACAAAAAACAATATTAAAGCAGAGATTGACAAGGCGGACATTATCCACTCTTTCATTCCGCAGGCAAGAACGCTTAAAGAATAAGCCGATGGAGTGGGCTTGCATTGAAACTATAAAACAAAAACTTGAAAAAGTCAAGGAAGTCAGGAAATGAAAACTAACGAAGAGTATAGCTACAATCAAATCATAGGAGAAGCGAGAATGATAATGGATAAGGCGAATCATTAAAGAGTGAGTGGGTTATTATAGGGTTTGAAAAGAAAGCAGGAAATCTTAGAGAGCAAGCTAAGTTTATAGACCCTAGCTTAATTACAAAAGATGGAGAGCGTTTAGCTTCTTCTTTAAACTCTAATAACCCTAATCCTACCACAAAAGAATAAGCAAGGCAATAAACTACCCAAGCTTACCCAGTCAGTATGAGAAAAATAAGCCTAAAAACCCCTTTAAAAATTCTGGCTTTGTTCTAATCAAACGCCAATAATTGAGTTTTTAAAAAATGATTTTTTAAACTCTATAAAAATGAAATAACCCTTTTTATGGTTTAGTTTAAAGCCCAGTTGGTTTTAGTGAGATTTTCTCTGATGGAAAACAGCTTGTCTTTGACTTCGTTACTGCTCAATTTCCTCACTTTATCCGAATTGTATTTTAAATCCTGGCTAAGAAGAGACAATCTGTTAGACAAATCGGCAATATCCACCCTTAACCCCTCATCTCTGGCTAATTTGAGCGCGGGGATTAGATCCGTATCTTTTGAAAATATCAAAATCCTATCAGCTATTTTTTTAAAGGCTATTCTTTGAATGTCAAGACCCATGAGCATATCCACCTGCTTTTGTTCTAATAACGCCCTATAACTCCCATCAAACTCCACTCTTATTGCGTTTAACTTAGTTCTCCCTAACCTCAATTCCACTTGATCCAATGAAGCCAGATCGTGTTGGAAATTTTCCACATCGCTATAAATCTTCTCCCACTTAGTCGCTTCACTGCTTTGTAAGATTTCTTCAATGTCGTTGCTGGTGAAGATTTTCATTTCTGTTCCCGGATTTTTTTCATTTTGGAGGGTGTCGTTCCTCTTATCCCATAACGCATGTTCAAAATCAAAGGGTGGGGTGGTATAAAAGTAAATGCGACTGATCCATTCATCATCCAGTAAAAAAGCCCTAATAGTAACGATCACATCTAAAGCGATATTGTAATTAACGCATTTTGTTTGTTTAATATCGCGCCTGAAATTCTCCCAATCCACTAATATGATTGTGTTTGCTTTCATTTATTGCTCCCTTATTTATATGCTAAATTTTTTAAAAGTTCTTAATGCAATCTTGTATTTTGCGCTAACAAGAAACATGGATATAATAATAGCGTTTTTTAAACCTTGCAATTAAATAATAGGAATGATTGATGCGTATTTTAGGAATAGACCCAGGCAGTAGGAAATGCGGGTATGCTATCATTTCTCACACTTCTAACAAGCTTTCTTTAATCACGGCCGGGTTCATCAATATCACCACGACACGCTTGCAAGAACAGATTTTAGACTTGATAGAAGCCTTAGATTGCTTATTGGATCGTTACGAAGTTAATGAAGTGGCGATTGAAGATATTTTCTTTGCGTATAACCCTAAAAGCGTGATCAAGCTCGCGCAATTCAGGGGGGCGTTGTCCTTAAAGATTTTAGAAAGGATTGGTAATTTCAGCGAATACACGCCCCTACAAGTCAAAAAAGCCCTAACCGGTAACGGGAAAGCCGCTAAAGAGCAAGTGGCCTTTATGGTCAAACGCTTGCTTAACATCACAAGCGAAATCAAGCCTTTGGATATTAGCGATGCGATAGCCGTTGCTATCACGCATGCGCAACGCTTAAAGCTCCATTAACTACCATTTGTAAGCCACTTCAAAACGCGCATTAAACCCAGGCTCGGCGATCGCTCTTTTAATAGCGTCAGTGCTTGGCATATCCGGGCTCATGATATAAGGGCTTGTTTGATCCACATAGAATTTGTTGAAAACATTATTAAACACAGCAGAAAGCAACAAACCTTTCCAGCGGCTTTTGGTTTTAGGGCTCCAATTGATATAAAAATTACTCACGCCATAGCCCGGTTTATGCATATGCACTAACCCTAATTGGGATCCGCATTTGGCTAAATCGGTAGGGGTTTTGGGTTTCTCAGCCGTCCCGTAATCAGGCAAGTAAATATCAAACCCGCAATAATCTAAACCGGTAACAAAGCGGCTAAGCCAAGCGAGATTGATCCCTGTTTTGGGAATGGTGTAATCCAATTTGATGATAAAAACATTACCGGTGCTTGCGGCAAGCTCGTAGCTATCCGCCATTAAATACCCCCTAGTGGTGGGCCAGGTGCGCGAGACCCCTACATTCAAACTCACGCCCTTGTATTTGAAAGTCCCACCTACTTCATAGCCATAAATCCTAATCGCTTGACTCAAATTGGTTACAACCAAATTTTGCGCGTATTGTGAGATGAAATTATCCAAAGCTTGATAAAACGCCGCAGCCCTCCCGCTAAAATACTGGCTTGAATAATCAATATTAAATTCAGCGTTAGAGCCCACTTCAGGCTTGATATTTTTGGCGTATCGCAAATCGTTTTGGCGCATATACACGCCATCTCCTGGCATCACCCCCCTTGTAACTTGAGAATAAGTGATTTTTAAAGATAAAGGCTCAATGGGGCTTAGCACAAGAGCCGCGCTAGGGCTAAAGCCTTGAGTGTAGCGGTGGTTCCAATCCTTATCATAAAGCGTGTATGCGTCCCACCTAACCCCGGCTCCAAAAGTGATGATTTTATGGGGCGAGTAATTCGCTTGCACATAGCCTCCATAAATATTCCCATTGGCTTTCCCTCTTTGGCATAAAGTAGGGTCATTGGGGTTATTATCCACAAGAGCGCAAGCGATTTGTTTTTGCCCTTTATCGTCAGTATAGACTTGATTAGGCCTGTATAATTCTGATTTGGGGATACGAGCGTCAAAAACGCTTAAATTTTGGTAGTTGAATCCGTATTCAAAAAGGCTGTCTGTGGCTTCATCAATCACATGAGCGACTTTTAGGTTTAAGCCGGTGTTGTTTAAAAACAGATTTCTAGGTTGTGAGCTTGGTTTATCCACATCAGAAAAGCTTGGGGTGCAATACCCGCCTTCAACGCATGGGTAATTTTCTCTTTCCCATGCGCTCGCTAAAGAAGTGGGGAATTTGGCATAAACGCCATTAGGATCAAATAAAGGATCAAATTGAGCGTTCCTGATGCTTGTATAAAGGGTAAAATCTAATCGTGGGTCGCCAAAAGAATTTCCCGCTTCCCTTTTGTATTGTAATGAAAGATTGTTAGCGCTATTAATGGAGTGATACAAATACCTTGTGAAACTATCTAACACATTAGGACACCCTTGAGAACTATCAGGGCTGAAAGGGGCTTCACAAGGATAGGCTAACCCTATAGCGTTACTCCTTAAAGGGCGTGTAGCGTTATCTCGTGTCATGTTCCAGCTGAAAGTGAGCGTGTCTCTATCGCTCAAATAACCATTCATTTTAACTAAAGCGTTGTTTTGCTCGCTAGGAGTTCCTGGCTCTTTATCGGCTTGTGTGGGATTGAAAAGGTTTTTCATCGCTGTAGCGCCGCTTCTATAATAGAAGATGTTTTGGTGTGTGTAGTAAGCGATAATATCAAAATGCGCGTTTTGATAAGCCGATCTAAAAGTCTCTCGATCGCCAAAATTAGTATAAAAACTCACCGCCCCACTGGCTGCATAATTTTTCCCCCTAGGGATAAAATCAGCCGCTCCTTTAGTCTCCATTTTAATCACTCCTGCGATCGCTCCTGGCCCTGCGCTCGCATTCGCTGATCCTTTGGTAACTTCCACGCTTTTGAGCATGCCAGGGTCAATCACGGTGTTGCCTTGGTGGTGGTAGATATTGCCATTTTGCGCAGCCCCATCCACCGTAACCCTTAAAAGCCTGTCTTCAATGCCTCTCACATAGATTTTCTGCCCCATCACGCTCCCTCCGCCCACATTCACATCAGGGTTAGTCCTAAACAAGTCCTTGACTTCATTGCTTTGGCGTTGATCCAATTCTTTAGAAGTTACTTTAAACTCATTGTTGTAAGTGAAAATCCTTTTAGCTTGGGTGGTAACCTTATTTAAAGTGCGCTCCTCGCTATAGCAAGTATCAGCGAGTAGGGGGAAACATAAAGCGTATCTAAGCTTTGGGTATGATCTTAAAAACATCAAACAACTCTCCTTAATTTAAAAATTCAAAAAAAAATACAAAATTAAAAAAAATCCGTCAATGCATTGAGATAGAATAGTATGATAATTATTATTAAAACTAGATTAAAAATAAAATTTTGTTTTTAATCTTTCTTATTTTCATTAATTGTTACAAATAGAAATACTTAAGGGGTTTTTTATTCTTAAAAAAAAGGATTTTTTAAGGAAATTGAATCTTGTTAGTCTTTATATAACAAATTATGTAATAATCCCTAAAAGTAATTGGCTTAGTGCTAGATTACTAAAGATTTAAAATCAAATAAAGGAAAAAAGATGGTTAATAAAGATGTGAAACAAACCACTGCTTTTGGCGCTCCCGTTTGGGATGACAACAATGTGATTACGGCTGGTCCTAGAGGTCCTGTTTTATTACAAAGCACTTGGTTTTTGGAAAAGTTAGCGGCGTTTGACAGAGAAAGGATCCCTGAAAGGGTGGTGCATGCTAAAGGAAGCGGAGCTTATGGCACTTTCACCGTGACTAAAGACATCACTAAATACACTAAAGCGAAAATTTTCTCTAAAGTGGGCAAAAAAACCGAATGCTTTTTCAGATTTTCTACTGTGGCTGGTGAAAGAGGCAGTGCGGATGCGGTAAGAGACCCTAGAGGTTTTGCGATGAAGTATTACACTGAAGAAGGTAACTGGGATTTAGTAGGGAACAACACGCCTGTTTTCTTTATCCGTGATGCGATCAAATTCCCTGATTTCATCCACACTCAAAAACGAGATCCTCAAACCAACTTGCCTAACCACGACATGGTATGGGATTTTTGGAGTAATGTTCCTGAAAGCTTATACCAAGTAACATGGG
The DNA here is from genome assembly GCF_001998165.1 of Helicobacter pylori. Classification (GTDB taxonomy): domain Bacteria; phylum Campylobacterota; class Campylobacteria; order Campylobacterales; family Helicobacteraceae; genus Helicobacter; species Helicobacter pylori_DL. The sequence continues at coordinate 14,919 of NZ_MTWR01000028.1, forward strand.
TTATGAGCGATAGAGGGATCCCTAAATCTTTCCGCCACATGGATGGTTTTGGCAGCCACACTTTCAGTCTTATCAACGCTAAAGGCGAACGCTTTTGGGTGAAATTCCACTTTGAAACCATGCAAGGCGTTAAGCATTTGACTAACGAAGAAGCCGCAGAAATCAGAAAGCATGATCCTGATTCCAATCAAAGGGATTTATTCAATGCGATCGCTAGAGAGGATTTCCCAAAATGGAAATTAAGCATTCAAGTGATGCCAGAAGAAGATGCTAAAAAGTATCGATTCCATCCGTTTGATGTGACTAAAATTTGGTATCTCCAAGATTATCCGTTGATGGAAGTGGGCATCGTAGAGTTGAATAAAAATCCTGAAAACTATTTCGCAGAAGTGGAGCAAGCGGCATTCTCTCCGGCTAATGTCGTTCCTGGAATTGGCTATAGCCCTGATAGGATGTTACAAGGGCGCTTGTTCTCTTATGGAGACACACACCGCTACCGCTTAGGGGTTAATTATCCTCAGATACCGGTTAATAAACCAAGATGCCCATTCCACTCTTCTAGCAGAGATGGTTACATGCAAAATGGGTATTACGGCTCTTTACAAAACTATACGCCTAGCTCATTGCCTGGCTATAAAGAAGATAAGAGCGCGAGAGATCCTAAGTTCAACTTAGCTCATATTGAGAAAGAGTTTGAAGTGTGGAATTGGGATTACAGAGCTGAGGATAGCGATTACTACACCCAACCAGGTGATTACTACCGCTCATTGCCAGCTGATGAAAAAGAAAGGTTGCATGACACTATTGGAGAGTCTTTAGCTCATGTTACCCATAAGGAAATTGTGGATAAGCAATTGGAGCATTTCAAGAAAGCTGACCCCAAATACGCTGAGGGAGTTAAAAAAGCTCTTGAAAAACACCAAAAAATGATGAAAGACATGCATGGAAAAGACATGCACCACACAAAAAAGAAAAAGTAACTCTTTTCTTTAAGCGTTCTTATTTTTTAGGAACGCTTTGTCTTTCAAAATTTAGGTTTTTGGATACTCATCAATCCTTTGGTGGTGTGTCCTACTTTTTCATTCATTCAACGAATTTAAAAATTACAATAAAGAGTTATAGTTATGAAACGAAGGGATTTTATTAAAACGACTGCTTTAGGCGCTACAGGTGCTGTTTTAGGAGCACAGATTTTGCAGGCAGAAGAAAGCAAAGGGAGTGCTGCAAAATATAAAATAGAAGCTCAATACAGCATTGATTTTGATTCTGCAGAACACACTTCACTTTTCATTCCCATGCCGAGTGTTGTAGCGAGCAATGTGTATTTACAAGGCAATCATGCCAGCTATAAAAGCATGCTCAATTTTGGAGTGCCTTATTTGCAAGTGGATTTTTTAAAAAGCGCTCAAAAAAAGCAAGTCCATTTGTCTTATGAGATCGCTAGCTATCAATTGAATGAGCGTTTGTTTGAAACGAGCGATTTTGTAGCAATGGGGCGTTATGAAAGAGACGATGCGAGCGTGGCTAACATTGCCAACCAGCTCAAGGGAACAACCTCTAAAGAAAGCGTTCGCAATTTTTATGCGTTCATCAAGCATGAGATGCCCAAGAGACAAAAGGCTCTAGAGGGTAAAGAAAATTTACCTAAACGAGATAGTTTGCCTTGGTTTGCAACCATTTCACAAGAGAGCATGTTTGTGTCCTTATGTCATGCGTGCGGGATTAAAAGCGCTGAAGTGCAAGGCTTGAAATTGGCTCAAAACAGCGTGGTGAAAAACGCTTCTAGAGTGGAAGTGTATTTGAAAGATTCCTTGTTAGCGTTTGATTTTCAAAATAATCACAAGGAAGTCTTTATCCCGTTGAACCGCCATAAAGACATGCAATTAGATACTGCATTGTTGGCGACTTTTGGCGATGCTTTCGCCCTTGTGGATGGTAGGGATTTAGGCAATTACGAGAGCAAACTTTTTGAAAAAAGAGTGTCCTATACGATTGTTTAAAGGTATGAAATCTAGGAATATTCCTTGATAGCGGGCTTTCCTTTTTAGGGAGAGTTTGCAAAAAGGGTTTAAAGGATTGTCTTTATGCGAGAATTTTTTAAGAAACTTGGCACAGAATACGCTTCTAAGCTGTTTTTAATTTATTGGCTTAGATGGATGTTGAGCGCGTTGGTGATGTTGCCTTTTATGGAGGTTTTTTATTATTTCAATTTTCCGTTGTGGCTCAATCTTTTCTTGGGACAAACCATTGGAGCGGTGATTTTTTTCAAGCTAGACAAGTTGATTTTTTCTAAAAAATGATTTTTACAAGCCTAAAAAGCCACTAAGCTTTTCTCACTCTTAAGCTTTTGTATTTTCCTAAGCTTTTTTGAGGAATTCAGATTTTAAAGACAAACTCTGCCCTTCTATTTTACAATCCACATTGTGATCGCTATTGACAAGTTTGATGTTTTTGATTTTAGTGCCTTTTTTAAGCACTAAAGATGAGCCTTTAACCTTTAAATCCTTAATGAGAATGACCGAGTCCCCATTTTGTAAAAGATTATTGTGGCAATCTTTAACGATTAATTCTTCATTACTAATTTCATTTTCATTCCATTCATACAAACAGCTAGAGCAAACGAACTGCGTGCCATCATGGTAGGTGTAGGCGTCGTTGCATTTAGGGCATGGGGGTAAATCTTGCATGATAATTATCCTTATCGTGGTATTAGTGTGATGATATTATCTAAAGCAAGGTTATAAAACGCTTTAATTTGATAAGTATCAACCCCCTAAGATCGCTTTTTAAGTTTTTTGTAGTTGGTATTCAAAAAGCCCTTTTTTAAAAATAGGTTACTAAATGTTACTAATAAGTCAAAATTCATTAAAATAATCATAATGATTAAAGATTTTAACCGCTATTATAGAAAAATAACAAGAGGGTTTGCAAAAACTCTCATTAAAAACAAGGAGCAAAAAAGATGAAAAAAGCGGGCTTTCTTTTTTTAGCGGTAATGGCTATCGTTGTCATGAGTTTAAACGCTAAAGATCCGAATGTGTTGCGTAAGATTGTTTTTGAGAAATGTCTGCCTAATTATGAGAAAAGTCAGAATCCTTCGCCATGCATAGAGGTCAAACCCGATGCCGGCTATGTGGTTTTAAAAGATATTAACGGCCCGTTGCAATATTTGTTGATGCCAACGACTCACATTAGCGGTATTGAAAGCCCTTTGTTGCTTGATCCTTCTACGCCTAACTTTTTTTATTTATCATGGCAAGCGCGTGATTTTATGAGTAAAAAATACGGCAAACCCATTCCTGATAGCACGATTTCTTTGACGATTAACTCTAAAAAAGGGCGCTCACAAAACCATTTTCACATCCATATCTCTTGCATTAGCCTTGATGCGCGCAAACAGCTGGATAATAATCTAAAAAAAATCAACAGCCGTTGGTCGCCATTATCAGGGGGCTTGAATGGGCATAAATATTTGGCGCGTCGGGTAACAGAGAGCGAATTAGCGCAAAAAAGCCCATTTATCATGCTTGCTAAAGAAGTGCCTAATGCGCATAAACGCATGGGAGACTATGGCTTAGCGGTGGTGCAACAAAGCGATAACTCCTTTGTCTTATTAGCGACACAATTTAACCCATTGACTTTAAATCGCGCTTCAGCCGAAGAGATTCAAGATCATGAATGTGCGATTTTGCGTTAAGGTGGGTTAGATTTTGAGCGATAACCTTTAAAAAGCGTTGTGGGGGTAGTGTTACAAAACTCCCTATCCCCTTATGAATTTGACTGATCTTTTTGATTAACAAAACTTTAAAATCCGCAACCAATCCTTTTAAAAAGTTATTTGGGAACAACTTTTGCTTTATTTGGCATAGATTGAATTTCTTTACATTAAAGGATAACCATGCTTAGGTCTTTATGGTCTGGTGTCAATGGGATGCAAGCCCACCAAATCGCTTTGGATATTGAGAGTAATAATATTGCGAATGTGAATACCACTGGTTTTAAATATTCTAGGGCTTCTTTTGTGGATATGCTCTCTCAAGTCAAACTCATCGCTACCGCGCCCTATAAAAACGGATTAGCAGGGCAGAATGACTTTTCTGTGGGGCTTGGGGTAGGCGTGGATGCGACGACTAAAATCTTTTCACAAGGCAATATCCAAAACACAGATGTCAAAACCGATCTAGCGATTCAAGGCGATGGTTTTTTTATCATTAGCCCTGATAGGGGGATTACGCGCAATTTCACTAGAGATGGGGAGTTCCTTTTTGACTCGCAAGGGAGTTTGGTTACCACCGGCGGGCTTGTGGTGCAAGGGTGGGTGCGAAACGGGAGCGATACCGGCAATAAAGGGAGCGATACGGACGCTTTAAAAGTGGATAACACCGGCCCTTTAGAAAACATTAGAATTGATCCGGGGATGGTGATGCCAGCCAGAGCGAGCAACCGCATTTCTATGAGGGCGAATCTAAACGCTGGAAGGCATGCCGATCAAACAGCGGCGATATTCGCTTTGGATTCTTCAGCCAAAACCCCTTCAGATGGCATTAATCCGGTGTATGATTCAGGCACGAATTTAGCTCAAGTCGCCGAAGATATGGGATCTTTATACAATGAAGATGGCGACGCTCTTTTATTGAATGAAAACCAAGGGATTTGGGTGAGCTATAAAAGCGCGAAAATGGTCAAAGACATCCTCCCTTCTGCAGAAAACAGCACGCTTGAGTTGAATGGGGTTAAGATTTCTTTCACAAACGATTCAGCGGTGAGCCGGACTTCAAGCTTAGTAGCGGCGAAAAATGCGATCAATGCGGTCAAAAGCCAAACAGGGATTGAAGCTTATTTGGACGGCAAGCAATTGCGTTTGGAAAACACCAATGAATTGGACGGCGATGAAAAGCTTAAAAACATTGTGGTCACTCAAGCCGGGACCGGAGCGTTCGCTAACTTTTTAGACGGCGATAAAGATGTAACGGCTTTCAAATATAGTTATACGCATTCTATCAGCCCTAATGCGGATATTGGGCAGTTTAGGACCACTGAAGACTTGCGCGCCTTAATCCAGCATGACGCTAATATCGTTAAAGATCCTAGTTTAGCGGACAATTACCAAGACTCAGCCGCTTCTATAGGGGTTACAATCAACCAATACGGCATGTTTGAAATCAATAATAAAGACAATAAAAATGTTATTAAAGAAAATCTTAATATTTTTGTGAGCGGGTATTCTTCAGACAGCGTAACGAACAATGTTTTGTTTAAAAACGCGATGAAAGGGCTTAATACCGCTTCTTTAATTGAGGGGGGAGCGTCAGCGAGCAGTTCTAAATTCACCCACGCTACGCATGCGACAAGCATTGATGTGATAGACAGCTTAGGCACTAAACATGCCATGCGCATTGAGTTTTATAGGAGTGGGGGGGCGGAATGGAATTTTAGAGTGATCGTGCCTGAGCCTGGGGAATTAGTAGGGGGGTCAGCGGCTAGGCCTAATGTGTTTGAAGGAGGCCGTTTGCATTTTAATAACGACGGATCGCTCGCAGGCATGAACCCGCCTCTTTTGCAATTTGATCCTAAAAATGGTGCTGATGCCCCCCAACGCATCAATTTAGCCTTTGGTTCCTCAGGGAGTTTTGACGGGCTAACGAGCGTGGATAAGATTTCTGAAACTTATGCGATTGAGCAAAACGGCTATCAAGCGGGCGATTTAATGGATGTTCGTTTTGATTCAGATGGGGTGCTTTTAGGAGCGTTCAGTAATGGCAGGACTTTAGCGCTCGCTCAAGTGGCTTTAGCGAATTTCGCTAACGATGCGGGCTTACAGGCTTTGGGCGGGAATGTCTTTTCTCAAACCGGAAACTCAGGGCAAGCCTTAATCGGCGCGGCTAATACGGGGCGTAGGGGTTCAATTTCAGGATCTAAACTGGAGTCTAGTAATGTGGATTTGAGCCGGAGTTTAACGAATTTGATTGTGGTTCAAAGGGGGTTTCAAGCGAACTCTAAAGCGGTAACCACATCCGATCAAATCCTTAACACCCTATTGAATCTCAAGCAATAAACCAAAGGATTACTCTAATACAATATAATAGGGGCTAATTTAAAGATTAAGGTTTAGTATGCATGAATACTCGGTCGTTTCTTCTTTAATCGCTCTTTGCGAAGAGCATGCGAAGAAGAATCAAGCCCATAAGATTGAAAGAGTCGTGGTCGGTATTGGCGAAAGAAGCGCTATGGATAAGAGCTTGTTCGTGAGCGCGTTTGAGACTTTTAGAGAAGAATCTTTGGTGTGTAAAGACGCTATTTTAGACATTGTGGATGAAAAGGTTGAATTGGAGTGTAAGGATTGTTCGCATGTTTTTAAGCCTAACGCCCTAGATTATGGGGTGTGTGAGAAATGCCACAGCAAGAATGTTATTATCACTCAAGGCAATGAAATGCGTTTGTTGTCTTTAGAAATGTTAGCGGAATAAAAACCGATGCAAGAAGAATTGAACGCTTACCAGCAAGAAATTGAAGACACTAGGGGAGTTTTAAAAAAAATCCGTTTGGAATTGAAGCAAGTTCAAGAAATCTTGCGTAAGAAAAAGAGCGTTTTAAAAGGTTTGAAACAAGAAATCTATCAAAAAAAATTAGAAAAAGAAAATTCCCGCTCAAACAAAGAAACGCAAAATACAGGAGAAGAATGGATTTTCCCTAAAGCCCTTGAAGAAGTGGAGATTTTCACTAGTGATAATCAGGTTATCATGGCAAAACCAAGCAAGCGCGTGTTTGATGAGAGAGTTTACTTGCAATACCGCAGCGTTTTGCGCGAAAATAGGCTTTTAAAAAACCATCTCTCTAAAAAAGATTTTGAAAATTCGTTGCTCAAAATTGAATTGAGGGATTTGCATAAAGAAATCAAGCTCTATCAAGTCCAAAACCTTTTGAAAGACAAATAATGCCCACGATTTTAGTGAGCGCTTTAGAAGCGAGCTCTAATGTGCATTTAGAGGAATTACGCCACAATTTGCCTAAAGATTATCGTTTCATTGGCGTGTTTGAAGGGAAAGAAGCACTCTATAGCCCTAGGGAATTTTCTGTCATGGGTTTTAGAGATGTGATAGGCCGTTTGGGGTTTTTACTCAAAGCCCATAAAGAAATGGTCCAATTAGCCAAACAAGCGGATATGGTGCTTTTAATGGATTCTTCTTCTTTCAATATCCCCCTAGCCAAAAAAATCAAAAAACAAGATCCGCATAAAAAAATCATGTATTATATTTTACCGCAAGTTTGGGCATGGAAAAAATGGCGCGCTAAAAGCCTTGAAAAATACTGCGATTTTTTGGGAGCGATTTTGCCTTTTGAAGTGGGCTATTACCAAAAAAAAGCCCAATATGTGGGACACCCTTTATTAGATGAAATTAAATATTATAAAAAAGATATTAAGGGCGAAACTCTAGTGTTTATGCCAGGAAGCCGAAAAAGCGAAATCGCTAAAATGTTCCCTTTGTTTGTCAAAGTAGCTCAAATTTTAGAACAAAACGAAGGGTTTAAAAGGCGTGTGTTAGTCGTGCCGAGTTTCTTTAAGGGGTTGGATCTGAAAGCTCTTTATGGAGAAGACATTCAATTATTTGAAATTTCTTATGATGCGCATAAGAGTTTGTTTGAAGCGGAGTTTGCGTTCATTTGCAGCGGCACAGCGACTTTAGAGGCCGCCTTGATTGGCACGCCTTTTGTGTTAGCGTATAGGGCTAAAACGATGGATTTTTTGATCGCTAGAATGTTGGTCAATTTGCATTATATAGGTTTAGCGAATATTTTTTATAACGCCTTAAATGATGAAACTCCTGGGCTTGGGGAGAGCCAATTGCACCCAGAATTGATCCAGCATTTTTTGAGCGTAGAGGGTTTGTTAAAAGCGTATAAAGAAATGGACAGAGAGCGCTATTTTAAAGAAAGTTTGAGATTAAGGGAATATTTAAAACATGGGAGCGCGAGAAAAGTCGCCGAAGAGATGGCTTTTTTGCTGAATTTAACTTAATTTTTACTATAATCTCTACTGAAAAGCTTAGGAGATTAAATGAATAAAGAACCTATGAGTATGCATGGATACAATAAAATTTGCGCGGAATTAAAGCAATTAAAAGAGGTGGAACGGCCCAATATTGTGAAAGAAATTGATATTGCTAGAGGGCATGGGGATTTGAAAGAAAACGCTGAATACCATGCTGCTAAAGAAAAACAACGCTTCATTGAAGCGAGGATCGTGGATTTAAGCGAAATTGTCGCTAACGCTCAAGTGATTGATCCGAGCGTTTTAGCCCATAATAAAGTGAGTTTTGGCAGCACGATTAAAATCCTTAATTTAGACAACGATAAAGAGTTTTCTTACACGATAGTAGGGAGCGTGGAGAGCGATCCGGCTAAAGGGTTGATCTCTTTTGGTTCGCCGATCGCTAAGAGTTTGATAGGCAAGAGCAAGGGTGATGCGGTGAGCATTCAATTGCCCAATGGCGAGAGCGATTTTGAAATTTTAGACATTTATTATAAAGAGATTTGTTTTGATGAAAGTTAAAATCCAAAAAATCCACCCAAACGCCCTTATCCCTAAATACCAAACCGAGGGTTCTTCAGGCTTTGATTTGCATGCTGTAGAAGAAGTAACGATCAAACCTCATAGCGTGGGCTTGGTGAAAATAGGGATTTGTTTGTCTTTAGAAGTGGGGTATGAATTGCAAGTGCGCACCCGTAGCGGTTTGGCTTTGAATCATCAGGTGGTGGTGTTGAATTCTCCTGGCACGGTGGATAATGATTATAGGGGCGAAATTAAGGTCATTTTAGCGAATTTGAGCGATAAAGATTTTAAAGTCCAAGTAGGGGATAGGATCGCTCAAGGGGTGGTTCAAAAAACTTATAAAGCCGAATTTATAGAATGCGAACGATTAGATGAAACTTCAAGGGGTAGTGGGGGGTTTGGCAGCACAGGAGTGAGTAAGGCATGAGTATTAAGGAAAATTTAGAGCAAGTTAGAAACGAATTTAAAAGCGATGAAAAGCTTTTAGAAGGAGCGTTTAGATTAGAAAAGTTTTTCAAACGCTACAAGTGGGTGTTGTTGTTTATTGTGGTGGCTTTTATCGCTTATTTAGGGGATACAAAATTGCAAGATTATAAGCATGAGCAAACGAGAGAGCGGATCACTCAAATTTATAATGAAGTGCTAGAGAGTCCTAATAATATAGCTTTGCAAAAAAGATTGAAAGAAGTCGCCCCAGAGCTGTATGATTTGTATCAGTTCGCCAGAGCGAGTGAAAGAAACGATGCAAACGAGTTTAAAAAACTTTCGCAATCTTCTAATGAAATCGTTAAAGCGTTCGCCAAATATTCTTACGCATCGCTTTCTAGAGATAAAAACTTGCTTGAAAAAAGCCCCATTCTTAAAGAAATGAGCGCTTTACAAGAAGTGAATTTGTTGTATGGAGAAAATTCTAAAGATGCAATCAAAAAAGCGCATCAAAGTTTATCCACTATCCCTCTAAGTTCTTCACTCTATGCTATAATCTCTGTTTTAAAACATTATGGCGTGTTAGAAGATATTCAGCAAAACCCTTCCAAACCAACCAATCTAAAGAAAGAAACCATTCAAGGAACGCATTGATTTGATGAATAAACCATTTTTAATCTTACTCATAGCCCTAATTGTCTTTAGCGGCTGTAACATGAGAAAATATTTCAAACCCGCTAAACACCAAATTAAAGGCGAAGCGTATTTCCCTAACCATTTGCAAGAAAGTATCGTTTCGTCCAATCGTTATGGAGCCATTTTGAAAAATGGAGCGGTTATAGGCGATAAAGGTTTAACGCAGCTAAGAATCGGTAAGAATTTCAATTATGAAAGCAGTTTTTTAAATGAGAGTCAGGGGTTTTTCATCCTTGCGCAAGATTGTTTGAACAAGATTGATAAAAAAACAAGCAAAAGCAAGGTGGCTAAGACTGAAGAAACGGAATTGAAATTAAAGGGCGTTGAAGCGGAAGTCCAAGATAAAGTCTGTCATCAAGTGGAATTGATTAGCAATAACCCTAACGCCAGCCAACAATCTATCGTTATTCCTTTGGAGACTTTTGCCTTGAGCGCGAGCGTTAAAGGGAATCTTTTAGCGGTGGTGTTAGCGGACAATTCAGCGAATTTATACGACATCACTTCTCAAAAATTGCTTTTTAGCGAGAAAGGTTCCCCAAGCACCACGATCAATTCTTTAATGGCGATGCCTATTTTTATGGATACGGTCGTGGTGTTCCCTATGCTAGATGGGCGCTTGTTGGTCGTGGATTATGTGCATGGAAACCCTACGCCTATTAGAAACATTGTTATCAGCAGCGATAAGTTTTTTAACAATATCACTTACCTTATCGTAGATGGCAATAACATGATCGCTTCTACAGGGAAAAGAATACTCTCAGTGGTGAGCGGTCAAGAGTTCAACTATGATGGGGATATTGTGGATTTGCTTTATGATAAGGGGACTTTATACGTGCTCACGCTAGACGGGCAGATTTTGCAAATGGATAAGAGTTTGAGGGAATTAAACAGCGTGAAACTGCCCTTCGCTTCGCTCAATACGATTGTATTAAACCATAATAAATTGTATTCTTTAGAAAAGCGTGGGTATGTGATAGAGGTGGATTTGAATGATTTTGATTCGTATAATGTCTATAAAACGCCAACTATAGGCAGTTTTAAGTTTTTTTCATCCAATCGTTTGGATAAAGGGGTGTTTTATGATAAAAATCGGGTGTATTATGACCGCTACTATTTAGATTATAATGATTTTAAACCAAAACTTTATCCCGTTGTGGAAAAATCGGCATCTAAAAAATCTCAAAAAGGCGAAAAAGGGAACGCTCCTATTTATTTGCAAGAAAGGCATAAAGCTAAAGAAAAGCCTTTAGAAGAAAACAAAGTTAAGCCAAGAAATAGCGGGTTTGAAGAAGAAGAAGTTAAAACCAGAAGGCCTGAGCCTATTAAGGATCAAAATAACGCTATCCAAAAAGGCATAAAAGAAAATCAAGAAAACAAAAACGCTCCTGCTTCAAAAGAGAGTAACCAAAAAGGCGCAGAAAACGCTCCTGCTTCAAAAAAGGATAACGCTATTAAAGAAGCGCCAAAACTCAGCCCTAAAGAAGAAAAACGCCGCTTGAAAGAAGAAAAGAAAAAAGCCAAAGCCGAACAAAGAGCGAGGGAATTTGAACAAAGAGCGAGGGAGTATCAAGAAAGAGATGAAAAAGAGCTTGAAGAAAGAAAAAAAGCTTTAGAAATGAATAAGAAGTGAGTCTATGCCAGCTAGGCAATCTTTTACAGATTTGAAAAACCTGGTTTTATGCGATATAGGCAATACGCGCATCCATTTCGCGCAAAACTACCAGCTCTTTTCAAGCGCTAAAGAAGATTTAAAGCGTTTGGGTATTCAAAAGGAAATTTTTTACATTAGCGTGAATGAAGAAAATGAAAAAGCCCTTTTAAATTGTTACCCTAACGCTAAAAATATTGCAGGGTTTTTTCATTTAGAAACCGACTATGTAGGGCTTGGGATAGACCGGCAAATGGCATGTTTAGCACTAAATAATGGCGTGGTGGTGGATGCGGGGAGTGCGATTACGATTGATTTAATCCAAGAGGGCAAGCATTTAGGAGGGTGTATTTTGCCCGGTTTAGCCCAATATATTCATGCGTATAAAAAAAGCGCTAAAATTTTAGAGCAACCTTTCAAAGCATTGGATTCTTTAGAAGTTTTACCTAAAAACACCAGAGACGCTGTGAATTACGGCATGGTTTTGAGCGTCATCTCTTGTATCCAACATTTAGCTAAAGATCAAAAAATCTATCTTTGTGGGGGCGATGCGAAGTATTTGAGCGCGTTTTTACCCCATTCTGTTTGCAAGGAGCGCTTGGTTTTTGACGGGATGGAAATCGCTCTTAAAAAAGCAGGGATACTAGAATGCAAATGATGCAGAATTTGAGTTTTTTGGGCATGTTTTTAGCCGCTTTGAGCATGTCCTTAGGGCATTGTGTGGGCATGTGTGGGGGGATTGTGAGCGCGTTTAGTCAAATAAGATTTTCTAAAGTTACAAGCTTTTCTTACCAGCTCACTTGCCATGCCCTTTATAATGTAGGAAGGATCAGCACCTACATGCTTTTAGGGGCTATAACGGCAGGTTTAGGGCGTAGTCTTAGCGTGAACATGGGTTTTAGGGGTGTTTTATTGATGAGCATGGGGATTGTTTTAATCCTTTTAGCGCTCTTGGGAGCTAAAGTGGAAAAATTAAGCTTTCAAATCCCTTTCATCTCTTTTTTGATGAAAAAAACCTTACAATCTCAAAACATTCTGGGGCTGTATTTCTTGGGCGTGTTGAATGGGTTTTTACCTTGCATGATGGTGTATTCGTTTTTAGCGAGCGTAATTCTCAGTCATAGCGCGTTTATGGGAGCGATGTTAGGCCTTTCTTTTGGGCTTGGCACCAGCGTGCCGTTGTTTTTAATGGGGATTTTTTTAAGCAAAATTTCCATTTCTTACAGGAAATTTTTCAATCTTTTGTCTAAAGGCTTAATGGGGGTTTTTGGGCTTTATGTCCTTTATATGGGGATCATGCTCATTAGCCACCAAACACCCCATGCGATGCACCACCAAAGCGATATGATGCGCCATCAAAACAACGCCACACCACAGCAAGAGAGCCACCATGACCACTAACAAAGCCCTTTTTTTGGACAGAGACGGCATTATCAATGTTGATAAAGGCTATGTGAGTCAAAAAGAAGATTTTGAGTTTCAAAAAGGGATTTTTGAATTGCTAAAGCATGCGAAATTTTTAGGCTACAAACTGCTTTTAATCACCAACCAATCCGGGATCAACCGGGGCTATTACACCCTTAAAGATTTTGAAAACCTCACCCAATACCTCCAAGAAAGCTTGCTCAAAGAATTGGGTTTTAATTTGGATGGCATCTATTTTTGCAGGCACGCTCCAGAAGAAAATTGCGCTTGCAGAAAGCCAAAGCCCTTTTTGATTTTACAAGCCGCTAAAGAGCATCAAATTTGCTTGGAGCAATCTTTTATGATAGGCGATAAGGAGAGCGACATGTTAGCCGGTTTGAACGCTAAAGTTAAAAATAACCTTTTATTGAGTGCAAGTTTTTTAAAAACTCCTCATTCTTGGATACAATGTAAAGATCTTAAAGAGATGATGGAACTAATCAAATAAGGATAAGAATGCGTTATATTGATGATGAATTAGAAAATCAAACGATTTTAATCACCGGTGGGGCTGGCTTTGTAGGCAGTAATCTGGCCTTTTATTTTCAAGAGAACCACCCTAAAGCTAAAGTAGTCATTTTGGATAAATTCCGCAGTAACACGCTTTTCAGTAATAACCGCCCCAGTTCTTTAGGGCATTTTAAGAATTTAATCGGTTTTAAGGGTGAGGTGATTGTAGCTGATATTAATAACCCCTTAGATTTAAGGCGTTTAGAAAAATTGCATTTTGATTATTTGTTCCACCAAGCGGCTGTCTCTGATACGACCATGCTGGATCAAGAATTAGTGATGAAAACCAATTATCAGGCTTTTTTAAACCTTTTAGAAATCGCTCGATCAAAAAAGGCTAAAGTGATTTATGCTTCTTCAGCGGGCGTTTATGGCAACACCAAAGCCCCCAATGTGGTAGGCTCAAACGAAAGCCCTGAAAATGTTTATGGCTTTTCCAAGCTTTGCATGGACGAATTTATTCTTTCGCATTCAAGCGATAACATTCAAGTAGGCTTAAGGTATTTTAATGTCTATGGGCCTAGGGAATTTTATAAAGAAAAAACCGCTTCTATGGTTTTGCAGCTCGCTTTGCAAGCGATGGCGTTTAAGGAAGTCAAGCTTTTTGAATTTGGCGAGCAATTAAGGGATTTTGTCTATATTGAAGATGTGATCCAAGCGAATGTGAAAGCGATGAAGGCTCAAAAAAGCGGGGTTTATAATGTGGGCTATTCGCAAGCCAGAAGTTATAATGAAATCGTTAACATTTTAAAAGAGCATTTAGGGGATTTTAAAGTGAGCTATATTAAAAACCCTTATGCTTTCTTCCAAAAGCACACCCAAGCACACATTGAGCCTGCTATTTTGGATTTGGATTACACCCCTTTATACGATTTAGAAAGCGGCATTAAAGATTATTTGCCCCATATCCATGCGATTTTTAAAGGACAATGCGCATGAAAAAAATCCTAGTCGTAGGCGATCTGATCGCTGATTATTACCTGTGGGGGAGGAGCGAACGCCTTTCGCCTGAAGCTCCTGTGCCTGTTTTAGAAGTCAAAAAAGAGAGCAAGAATTTAGGCGGAGCGGCCAATGTGGCTAATAACCTTATCTCTTTAAAAGCTAAAGTCTTTTTATGTGGGGTGGTGGGCGATGATTTAGAGGGCAAGCATTTCATTAGCGCTTTAAAAACAAGAGGGATTGACACTTCAGACGTCTTAATAGATAAAACCCGTTGCACCACGCTTAAGACGCGCATTATCGCACAAAACCAGCAAATCGTGCGCGTGGATAAGGAAATCAAAGACCCCTTAAACGCTGATTTAAGAAAGAATCTTTTAGATTTTTTCACAGAAAAAATCCAAGAAATAGATGGCGTGATCCTTTCAGATTACAATAAGGGCGTGTTGGATTTTGAACTCACTCAAACAATGATCGCTCTAGCCAACCAACACCACAAGCTCATTTTATGCGACCCTAAAGGGAAAGATTATAGCAAATATTCTCATGCGAGTTTGATCACGCCTAATCGCACTGAATTAGAGCAAGCGCTCCATTTGAAATTAGACAGCCAAGCGAATTTATCAAAAGCGCTCCAAATCTTAAAAGAAACTTATCAAATCGCCATGCCTTTAGTCACTTTGAGCGAACAAGGCATCGCTTTTTTAGAAAAAAACGAGCTAGTCAATAGCCCCACTATCGCTAAAGAAGTTTATGATGTCACGGGGGCAGGCGATACGGTGATCGCGTCTTTAACGCTCTCTTTATTAGAATCAAAAAGCCTAAAAGATGCTTGCGAGTTTGCCAATGCGGCGGCGGCTGTGGTGGTGGGTAAAATGGGGAGCGCGTTAGCGAGTTTAGAAGAAATCGCTTTGATTTTGAACCAAACGCACCCTAAAATTCTCCCTTTAGAAAAGCTGTTAGAAACTTTAGAGCACAACCAGCAAAAAATCGTTTTCACCAATGGCTGTTTTGACCTCCTCCATAAAGGGCATGCGAGTTATTTGCAAAAGGCTAAAGCTTTAGGGGATATTCTCATTGTGGGGTTAAATAGCGATGCTTCCGTTAAAAGGCTTAAGGGGGATAAACGCCCCATAGTGAGCGAAAAAGACAGAGCGTTTCTTTTAGCGAGTCTGTCTTGCGTGGATTATGTCGTGGTGTTTGAAGAATTAAGCC